>JAESQE010000129.1 GCA_016765335.1 Planctomycetaceae bacterium | reverse complement strand
CAGACCCGGTCATTGAGTGGTTTCTTTTCTGCAAACCAGTTTGGAAACAGTGCATCGAGTCCGAACCAGCGTCCGGTTGGCAAGAAGACCATTGCCAGCAGTACCAGAATTTCAACCAGGTTTTTGTTAACAAACAAACTGTGTTCTGGACCAGGCGGTTGAGGGTATCCCGGAAATGGTGGGTAAGACAGATAGAATTGACAAAGCAAAAATGCTCCTGCCAAAGCAGCCAGTCGCGAGAACAAACCTGCGATCAGCAGTGCCCCGACGATTGTCAAAGTCCACATTGTTTTCAGATCGATATCACGTGCCGGTGTTTTTTCGACTGCCAGCGGCCCTTTTGAAAGTTGGTCGATGGTCAGAAGCTTGTCAGCTTTCCATTTGAGGTCAGATTCGAGTTGACGAATTGGCCCCACGAGTTCTGAACGAAGCTNTTGGATCTCTTTCCAATCGTAATCAAGATGCTCTCGGTCAAAATGAGTCTTGACGTTTTTGAGGTTATCCTCGTAACGTTTGAGCCGATGACGATAGAATTCGATTTGCCCAAGCACTTTGCCGTCGAGCGTCCCTTTTTGTTTTTCGTCAACACTGCCTGCAACTTTAGGATCTCCCTGGAGTGTTGCCTTGGCTTGTTCCAGGTAAGAAAGCCGCGATTGCATCAGATAAGTTTTTAGCACCGTATCAACAAAAGTCTTTGTCACCGGGTCTTGGATTTTGTCTAGTAACTCTTGCGTTTCTTCAGAGTCAGCCCCCTCGGCGAAGTTGACTTGCCTGAGCAGATCTCGTTTTTCTCTCGGCGTAAGGTGCCTTTTGCCATCAACTANTAGCAGCTTGCGTTTTTCGTCAAAGCGGATTGCCTTGGCTAAGCTGTTTTTCAGCTCAACGCCTTCGGGTAGTTGATCCAGTTTCCGAGCAAATTCTTTCGGACCTTTAAGTAGCTTGTCCAGCGTTTTAATCTGAGATTCATTCAACGCGTAGTGATGCTTGAATCGATCACTCCAACCGATCCAGCGAGCCTGGATTGTGTCGAAATCTAGATCATGCAAATCGTTCGGGTCTCCCGTGAGATCACGGAAATACNCCCTGAACGGTCCTTGTGCGTTCTTTAGATACGGTTCTGCTGTCCAAGCCTTGGCAGTTCCCTGGGTTTCCAGTTTCCACATGCCTTCGTAAAGTAGTTGCCAGCCAATCGCTAGCCGAAGAACAACCAAAAGCACACAACCTGCAATGCTAATGCGTCCGATATCAGTCTTACTCACATTAAATTCCTTAATTCATCAGGACTTTTGTAAGTCCACAACATCTCGGCTGGCAATTTTCAGTACTCACCTGGAATGTCATCAAACATGTCCGCAGATCAGTAACGCCACTTCTGAATGCACCCCAAAATTCAAAACCCAAAACAACGTAAATTCTGCGATGTCTTAACCCTGTATTTCCCAAAACACTTCGACAAACCGATCACATGAAAGTGAAGTTACGTCATTTATGGAAAACAGGATATCAAATCAACAGGCAGGTTTCACGCTACAATTATATACATTGGGGGGCAGTGAGGGGTGCACGGATTTTACGCAAGTAGTGCAGGAAACACAAGATGATGCAGCCTTGGAGCCAAAACAGTAGGCAGCAAATGCATAAAACTCCACAAAACCGTACACAATATATCTACAGGCAATCATACCCTGANGCAATCTTCAGAGTTTGATTTCTCTCGATTGCTTTGGTTTTCAAGAANACTGATCCCAAGGGCACCTTTGTCTATACATCTGAATTGTCCTGCAATCTCGCATTGTGCAGGAGTGAATTGTGCTTGAAATTGTAAAAAATCCTGCCAATCGGCTCTTTGGAATCTTCTCTTGATCAAAAAATAGCATTTCCAGTAATTTATCAAAAGAAAAGTCCAGGATGCTGGTCTTCTTTAATTAATTACCCGTGGTACTCATCTGAGTGCTCCAGTCACTTCTACGTGTTTTTTCAAACAAGACCAAAGAATTGTCAATTTTATTACTCGAAATAAGATAATTCTGCCCTTGCTATTATACATATTCCCATAGACCTTTGGCGGATTTTGAGTTTCTGATGTGGCTATTGAGTCGCATCTGGTTAGCTTGACTGCCTGCAAATACGGTGATTCTTATGTCATTTTCTCCGATTCCAGTCAGGATTCCGGTTATGTCGTTTTGCAAATGCTTCTTACTGATGGTCGCCACCTGCATATTTCCTGCTGTGGTTGCAGTTGTTTCGTCCGATTCTTTGCAGGCGGCTTCTGGTACCAAATTTCCTTACCGGGCAGCGATTGTCTCTGAAAAAGTAGACGTACTCAGCGGCCCCGGTAGCCGATATTACGCCACAAGTTCATTAACTAAAGATGCTGAAATCATCGTGCATCGTCATGATCCCGGCGGCTGGTACATGATCACGCCTCCTCAAGGGAGCTTCAGTCTTGTGCGGGCAGATTACATCGAAAAGCAAAATGCGAATCATGGCGTTGTGACTCAGAATCATGTTGTCGTTTGGGTTGCCAGTGCATTAAACAAGCATCGCGAAGTTGAACAACGCCGCCTGATGAAAGGTGACAAAGTTCGAATCATCAGCGAAGATCGAGTCAGTGATCGCGGACGAATTCACACTGTGTATCGCATTGAACCGCCTCAACACGAGTACCGCTGGGTGAAGGGGGATGACGTTATTCCTCTGGATGCAGCGATGAGAAGATCACACGACCTCGACCCTTTTGCTGTCCCTTCCAATGGCATCGAAATCGATAAAGCTCCAGCCAGGCAAAACACTCCAGACTTGAAGTACCCCATTGCCAGCGGCAAAGACAAAAAACTTGCTTCCGGGAATTCAAAGCGATCAGACAGAACAACCATTCCGCTGAATCGTTCAACAGGATCAGTTGAAACCGGTCCTTCTCAAGATGAGGTCCAGCGAGATCGAAATATACTAATTGCTTTGGATCGCAATTTTCGCGACATGATTCAGAAGGATGTCCCGCAGTGGAACATTACAGACTTGGCTCACGACTACCGAAAGTTACAGCAAGCAACACCAGTGACTGCCATTGCCAGTCAAATCGATTTACGGCTAAACGCAATGGAACGTTATCGCAAGATGAAAGCCGAGTACGATGATCTCATCAAATTGACATCCGCAACGGATCGAAGAAATGCTCAACTGATTTCACTTCAGGAAAAGTCGAAAGTTGCAGCGGCTCAGCCACTGTTTCCNGAATCAACATTCCAAAATGAACATGGCGAAATTGTTGAGTCGTATACAGAAGGGGAAACCGGGTTTCTTCCAGATCTCGGACCAGCTCCCTGGGATGGCGAACAGCTCACAGAAAATTCAGTTGATCGACAGTGGAGAAAAATTGCATCGGGAAACGATCCTTTCACGCCAGCACCAAGTCCAGCTTCCGTATCATCCGGGGATTCTCACGATCACCATGCTCCGCATCAGCAGGCAAGCAAGAGATTTTCAGGAGCAGGGATCGTAAAAAAAGTAAGGAACTCGAATCAGGTCAGTCCCGCACAAGCTTATCCGCAGTTTGCTTTGGTCTCCCCAACCGGAAAGCTACTGGCTTATTTGGAACCGGGTAGGGGAGTCGATTTGAATCGGTTTCTCGGGCATTCAATCGGAGTCTACGGTCATCGCCATAACGATACCGCTTTGCATAGTGACGTCATCTCCGTCACCGGCTTACTCCCAGTTCGATTAGCACCGCGATAAATCTCATACGCATCTCAACAAGCAATCAAAGCGGAATCTCCAAATGTAGGGTCTGCTATTGCGGACAATTTCATTGCCGTGCCAGCTTCTCTATGCAAGATTTGGTCCGCAATAGCGGACCCTACAATCCCGATTGCAGCCCTCATCGTAAGCGGCAAGGCGATAGCCGCCGGTAACCCGCAAGCACACTAAAGCGTGAACTCCAACTTCAGCCACACAAAATCAGACGGAGGCCTGACCTACCAAGCTGGTTTCTCAAAGTGCCTGGCCGGATCAGTTTGGCCTCACTTCGAGTCGGGTGATGCTGTGTTGTAGATCACGGGCATTTGCCCCTTCCACTTGCTCCATTGGTTATCGTCAGTGATCAGATCAGCCATGAAGTGGCCCACATTAATTCGGCTTGTCAAACCGGCGTCAAAGATTGCGCTTCTAATCGGTGAAGGATGCACCTCGTACTCGGAAACCTCAATTTCATTAATCAAACTATCCGGGCGAACCGCAGCCCATTCGATCTCCCCCTCGTTTTGGCCAATCTTAGTGCGTAGATAGTCGGCTGCCCGTTCGTTGTCCAAATGAGGAGGCACCAATAGGCGAATAAGCCCGATAACGCACTTCTGAGCAAACGAAATCCGCTCGGGGAGATCGCGATTGCTGTTGCCAGTGGTATTCATGAGCACAAATCTGACTGGCGTTTCTGGCTTGTTTGCCTTAATGGCACAGCACAATCGGCGAGTCGCATCAGTTACAAGCATACGTGGATGGCCAAATAATCCCTTGAAATTAATGTTGTGCCCCAGGCACGAAGCCACGGCGCTACACCCATCAACATGTTGGGCCATCTCGGCGTCACTGAGATCCAGAACGCTTGCGTGGATCACTGTTAAGTGATCGTGATTCCTAATATCTTCGGGCAGTTTGCCGGGCGATCGTACAATCACTTTGACGTTTAAGCCGCGATCTAGCAACTGCTTCACAAGTAGGTGACCAGTCGCACCGCTTGCTCCAACCACAAGAGCCATCATATTTCTGCATCCTTAAGAGGTAAAGGTTAAGCAACAGTGGAACATATCAGTTCCAGTATATTGTTACGGCTTGGGTTGCACCGAATCTCCCGTACCGCGGGACCATAGCAGCACGATGGGTAAAGCAAAAGCCATGCTGCCTATGAGTGATAAGAACACAAACCAGCCCCAATGCAATTGAACAACTTCCCATTTAGTTAACAGATAGGCAAACACTCCCATCAAGATGATCGCCTCGACTATAAAGGCCAGAGAAATTGGATTTGACAGTGCGCTGACCATTGCGTCAGGTTGGAATAGCACCCCGTAGATAAACGCGATGTTTATTGCAGAAAAACCGAAGATGGCTAAGCACCACAGCCAGAAGCGTTCTCGGTGACTATATTCAATTTTGTGTGTCATGGATATTTCCTTTTTCCAGCCTGATGTCAAAGTTAGCCGAGGCGACCAGCAAGCTTGTCGTTTGATTGCTTCAAGGACCAACGCGTAAGCGTTAACGGCTTCGGCCCTACGTCTGAGGTGCAAGAAATCCCAGATGATGTGCGGCATGAGCGGCGTGAACCTGCTCAAGAAGTCGTCGGTCGAGTTTACCAAAACCTGGGTGCGGTTTGAAGTCACCGGCGTGATTCTGAAAGCGGCGAACACTGTTGGTAAAAGACAGTAATTCCGTTTCATCATCCAAATCATTTGGTGGTATAAATACCGATGAGGTAGGGATTCCTTGTGGAGAATTGCTGCCAAGTAATCGTGGCAGAAGCAGTCGTCGCATGAAGGGGCGAATGGGAGCAAAAAGTGACATCCATTTCGGGTAGCCATCAATGCTTGGATCCTGTACCAGCCGAAGATGCCTGCAAATCTGACCCAGCGTCCAATTGCCGTTTTGTTGATAACCACTCTCGGCCAATTGATGGCATTCAGCCACTGCCGCATCAAGCTCGGTGAATAAGAGAGGGCGTCTTTGTGTTTTCGATTGAGTCATAGGGTATTTGAGGGGTTAACGTAAGTCCGGCGTGAGATCGTCTGCGTTTAAGACTTACCATGTCATGTTCCAGAGGAATTTGATCTGATTGAATCAAGGATCACTAAAATGAGGGACGAAGGATTGGGATATAATAAGTACTCTACATTACTTTCATCGGCTGCGTTACTTTACGGGAAGAAAACAAAGCGAGACACTAATTTTAAATTGCACTTACGGATTTTTCAACAAGCGTTTTATGGTATCAAGATTTTCATAAATATCATGAAAGATGCCAAAGTTAATCTCGACTAAGTTCTTCCGTTCTGCGGAGTTACTAGCGGAAATGAAAGATTACACACTACCCATCTGGGATAATTCCTCCTCAGTTTTCCAATCGATGAGTAGCATTTCTACGTTGGTGCGGCCTCGGAATTCGTTGATGTTTGGTTTGAAGCACAGGGCGAGTGGGCCGGTTTGTTTGGCCATTTCTTCGGCCCATTCTCCGCGTCCAAACGCAACCGCTCGCATCATTTGACCGTACTGTTTGACCTTCAATGATAAATGACGGTCGCCTTCTCCCATCGTGCGGGGTGGTTCTGCCAGTTCGATTCCGGTCGCAACAAAAATTGGTCGTTCGTTGGCGCTGCCAAATGGCCCCAGGTATTCGAGTTCTCGTACGGCTTTGACGGTCAATTCAGCCAGGGTGACTTCCGCATCGATTCTTCGTGGAGGATGTTCTAACACTTCTTCATTTTCCAACAAGGCCTGGGAAAGAGCTTTGCGGAAAGGTTCGATGTTATCGTGTTGAATTTTCAAACCGATGGCAGCTGCATGTCCGCCAAAGGTTTCCAGGTACTGGCTACATGCTGAAGTTGCTCGATGCAAATTGTAGTTGCCATAAGTCCGACCGGATGCCTGACCAATCCCGCTGCTGGTGCCAAAGGTGACCAGAATTGTTGGCTTCTCGAAATGTTCAGCCACTCGATTCGCAACAATTCCAATCACTCCAGCATGCCAATCGTGATGCGTTACAACCAGAGTTTGATCTTCGAGCCAATGTTCGTTTTCCAGAACGGTTTCTTTGGCTTGCTTCAAGATTTTGCGTTCGACCGTTTGCCGCTGTTTGTTCAAACCATCCAGATACTCAGCCAATTGCGAGGCTCGTGATTCGTTAGTTGTCGTGAGAAGTTCAACAGCCAGTCGAGCTTGTCCCAGACGCCCAGCGGCATTGAGTCGCGGCGATAACGCAAAGCCAATATCTTCGGATGTCATCGAGGTCTTTTTATCGATCCCTGCGACTTTCATTAATGCAGAAAGTCCCGGACCAGCTTGTTCAATTAACGAAGCCAGTCCGAATTTGACGATGAGTCGATTTTCATTCACCAACGGCACAACATCCGCCACGGTTCCGATCATGGAAAGACACACGGCTGACTTCAAGAAGTCTCGCATGCGTGGCGTCGCTTTGCCGTCTTCTCCCAGAATTTTACAGATTGCCCAAGCCAATTTGAACGCGACGCCTGCTCCACACAAGGGAGTAAACTTTCCGTCCTCAGCTGGTTCGCCTCCCGGGAGTTCTGGATGCACCAAAACCAATGCATCGGGAAGTTGTTCGCCGATGTGATGGTGGTCGGTAACGATGAGATCCAACCCGATTTCGCGAGCCAGGGCTGCTTCGGTCACGCTGGCAATTCCACAATCAACAGTCACAACCAATCGATTGGGATCTTCCTTGTGAAGCTCTCGCATTGCATCGCAGTTTAATCCGTAACCTTCTTCCAGCCGACAAGGAATGTAGTAATCGACGTGAGCATCAGTCAGTTGCAAGCATTGCTGAAGGATTGCGGTTGAGGTCATGCCATCCACATCGTAATCGCCATAAATGGTGATGCGACGTTTATCCTGAATCGCCTGCACGATAATTTCCGCTGCCTGGGAAATCCCGGGAAGCGTTTCCGGATTGCGAAGATCTGATAGCTTGGCTGCCAAAAAATCCTTGGCCTGCTTGGCATCTGGTAATTCACGCGAAATCAGAACCTGAGCCACCAATGTGGAACAACGCATTTGCTGAGCCAGAGATTCCACTCGCCCAGAATCATGACTACTAAATCTCCATTGCCGCGGCATGACACCCTCTTCACTTTACAAGTCTTGCTTCATGATTTTAGACAGTATTGCCCATTAAACAAACAGACACCTCATTCGAGGGCTGATTGTATCTGATCAACGATATGATTGCCAAAGACATTGCCAGCGGAGGGTAGACATTCCTGTCTGCCGGAATAAAGACTTGCTCAAACAAAATAGATAGGAATGTCTGTTCTCCCTTGGAATTCATAGAGGTTCCCTGAAGTATCAAGCAGAATTCCGAACTGGTTTGACATAAGCAACTTAGATTCTAACAATAGGGGACTGTAACTTAATCTTATGAATGGGACTTATAAAATAGGATTTTGAAGCTGTACCTGCTGAACGGCAGGTGCAGGACGATTCTGTAGTTCCTCCTCTTAATGAAATTGGTATTGGAGTATTATTGTGCGTCTGAAGAATATTTTACACTGCCTGATTCTGACACTTGTCGGACTCAGTTCCTCTGTTTATGCCCAGGAAAAAGGGTTTAAGTCCCTGTTTAATGGGAAAGATCTTTCCGGTTGGGATGGCAATCCGGAATTGTGGTCTGTTCAAGATGGGCTCATTACCGGCATCACCAAAGGGCCGGATCATCTGGAACATAACCAGTTTCTGATCTGGGATGGCACCGTAAAAAACTTTGAACTTCGCCTGGAATTCCGCCTCGAAGGAGAAAACAACTCCGGTGTGATGTATCGCAGCGAACGGTTGAAAGATGTCGGAAAGTGGTCCATGAAGGGCTATCAGGCAGACATCCATCCGAATCCTCCTTACACAGGCATGCTTTACGACGAACGTGGTCGTGGCATTGTTGCTCAACGGGGACAAAAAGTAACCGTCGATAACGAAGGCAAAAAAACAGTTGAAAAGCTAGATCGATTTGCCAAAGCAGGATCTGTTGATCAAAAAGATCTGACCAAATGGCATACGATGACCATTATCTGCCAGGGAAACAAACTGATTCACAAAATTGATGGCGTTGGTGCAGTCGAAATTATTGATAACCAGAAAGCCGAGCGAGAACTGTCTGGCTTGATCGGTTTTCAGGTACACCGTGGGCCTGCAATGAAAGCTCAATTCCGTAATATTCGATTGAAAAATCTTGATGCAGAAAAACCTGCTCCTAAAAGATCTGCACAAGCCACTAAAAATGATGCAATGAAAATTGCAAAAGGCTTCAAAGTCGAACTACTTTATACCGTTCCTAAGGAAGTCGAAGGTTCCTGGGTTTCAATGTGTGTTGATCCTAAAGGACGACTGATNGTTTGCGATCAGTACGGCGGACTGTATCGAGTTACTCCGACACCGATCGGAACGAAAACACCGACAAAAGTCGAAAAGATCAATGTCGATATCGGCGAAGCTCAAGGACTGTTCTGGGCGTTTGATTCTCTTTATGTTTCTGTGAACAAAGCGAAGAAATACGAAGGCGGATTGTACCGTGTTTTGGATACCGATGGAGACGATCAACTCGATACTGTTAAGTTGCTTCGACCACTACACGGTACTGGCGAGCATGGACCACACGCAGTCTTTTTGACACAAGATAAAAAAGGCCTGTATATTGTTTGTGGAAACCGCACAGCAATGACTGAAATTAACACTTCACGTGTTCCCCAAAACTGGGACGAAGACTTGCTTCTTCCTCGGATATACGGTCGTGGTTTCATGAAAGGAACGCATGCTCCCGGAGGTTACATTTGTCGAATTGATCCCGAAGGTAAGAATTGGGAATTGGTTGCAACCGGTTTCCGAAATGAATACGACGCTGCATTGAATCGCGAAGGCGAGATGTTTACTTTCGATGCCGATATGGAATGGGACGTTAACACTCCCTGGTATCGCCCGACCCGAGTCAATCATGTTGTCTCTGGTGCAGAATTCGGCTGGCGTAATGGTGGCGGAAAATGGCCTGTGTATTATCAGGACAGCTTACCATCAGTAATCGATATTGGTTTTGGTTCACCAACTGGTGTCGGCTTTGGGTATGGCGCTAAATTCCCTGCGAAATATCAAAATGCGTTTTACATTTGTGATTGGAGCTACGGAAAACTTTATGCGATCCATCTGACTCCAAAGGGATCTACTTACACTGCGGTCAAAGAAGATTTCATCACCGGAACACCACTGCCTTTAACCGACCTGGTGATTAATCCTGTAGACAACGCGATGTATTTCGCGATTGGTGGACGTAAAGTGCAATCAGGTCTTTACCGTGTTACGTACGACGGAAAAGAATCAACTGCGATTGCGAAACCAGTAAATGATCGTTACAAAAAGTTGCGTAAAGCTCGACGTAATCTGGAAACGTATCACTTAGGCGATCATCCAGAAGCTGTTAAAAAAGCATGGCCTTACCTGGGGCACGAAGATCGGAATCTTCGCTTTGCTGCACGTATTGCGATTGAACATCGTCCCGTTGCACAGTGGCGAGAAAAAGCTCTTGCTGCTCGTGATCCTTGGACTTCTATCAACGCATTGATGGCGCTGGCTCGTCAGGCAACCCGTGAAGACAAAGGAGAGGGAGAGAACATTGATGCTGCTCTTCCAGATTGGAATAACCTGCCAGAATCTGCTGGTTCCAATCCTGATCAGCAAGCGATTTTCAAATCCCTCGATTCCCTCGACTGGGATTCGCTGACTGTTGCTCAGTAGTTGACTGTTCTTCGTGTCTACACGATCTCATTTGATCGGCACGGAGCACCCAGCCAGAAAACACGTGAGCAGCTCATCAAAAAGTTTGATCCAGCCTTGCCTGCAAGAGCATCTTCGTTGAATTCGGAACTGTCTCAGATGCTGGTTTATTTGCAGNCTCCTTCAGCTGCAACAAAAATTGTTGCATTGCTTAGTGAGTCTCCAACACAAGAAGAGCAAATCTATTTTGCAAAAACACTGCGTCACCTAACTAACGGCTGGACCCCGGAATTGCAAAAGACATACTTCTCCTGGTTCACACGTGCAACCGCCTATCGCGGAGGAGCGAGCTTCTCGTTGTTTGTAACAAACATTCGAGACGCTGCTGTTGCCAAGTTAAGCGACGAAGAAAAATTGGCTTTGAAACCGATCCTGGAAGCAAAACCAATAGAAAACTCAACACCGTATTCAACCGAGCCTCGTCCAATTGTTAAAAAGTGGACAATGGACGAATTGCTTCCGTTGGTCGAAACTGGACTGAAAAATCGCGATTTCGATAACGGTCGGAAAATGTTTGGTGCAACCACTTGTTTTGCGTGTCATCGATTCGAAAATCAAGGAGGAGCCGTCGGGCCGGACCTGACCATTTTAGCAGGACGATTCAGTGCACGAGATATTCTCGAATCCATTGTTGAACCGAGTAAGCAAATCAGCGATCAATACGAAGCGACTCAATTTGTGACAGTCGATGGAAAAGTGATCGTTGGGCGTATCGCTAATCTTTCAGGTAATTCATACCGTGTGATTACTGACATGATGAATCCAGGTAATATGACCAATGTGGATCGAGACTCAATCGAAGAGATGGTTCCTTCAAAAACATCCATGATGCCTAAAGGGTTACTGGATACTTTAAATGAGGAAGAACTTCTCGATCTGATGGCTTATTTGCTTTCTCGTGGAGATCGTGAAAACCCCATGTTTAAGAAGTAATGTTGCTCGTCATTCGGTTGAAACATAGTTTTTGACTGAATTTTACGACAACAAAAACGATTCATTCACAACAGTGACCTTCGGGACAGTTTTGTGGTATAATCAAACCTCGGATTCAAATGAATCCGAGGTTTTTTTTATTTCGCTTGAGCAGTTTTCATAAATTATTCATTGTTCAGAACTCAATTTTCAAATGATTAATCGCAACGGAATTGCAGTTTCTCCCGGGGTTGCCATCGGGGAAGCCTTAGTTATTGGCAGCGAAGATTATCGTATCCCTCAGCGATTTATCCCGCGTAAACAAGTCGATCAGGAACTCGAACGGTTCACTAATGCGCTCGTGCATGTTTCAGAGGACATCGCAGAAAACCAAAGACTTGCCAACGAAGCCATCGGAGTGCAGTACGGTGCAATTTTTGGTGCCCATCTCCAGATGGCTCAAGATCCGAAATTGATTTCTGAAGTTGAAACACTCATTAAAGATCGGTGCTACAGTCCGGAATTCGCCTCCAGCCGGACACTCCGAAAATACGCCAAGCAATTTCAGTCACTCGGTAATGACTATTTTGCGGAGCGTGCCGCTGATATTTACGACCTGGAAAAAAGAATCCTCAGGCATCTGTTAGGCGAACAACGTGAAAGCCTGGCTGACCTCACTGAACCTGTCATCGTACTTGCTCACAATCTAACCCCCAGCGAAACAGCCGGGCTGAACCGGGAATTTGTACTCGGTTTTGCGACCGAAGCTGGCGGAAGAACCAGTCATACCGCAATTTTAGCAGCCGCGTTAGGCATCCCAGCAGTTGTGGGCCTGGGACCGTTCCTGGCTGATATTTCCGGGGGAGAAACCGTTCTTGTCGATGGGACCACTGGCGAATTCAGTATCGATCCCGATGACGATACGTTAATCCGATTCAACGCTTCTCGGGAGCGCCATAAAAGTACCGTCCACCGCTTGGAACGCATGAGTAAGTTGGTCCCAGAGACCAAAGATGGAGTGCGAATCAAACTAATGGGAAACATTGAATTCCCACAAGAGGCGGAACAGTGTCACCTTCGCGGGGCAGATGGTATTGGGTTGTATCGCACAGAGTNTTTATACCTGGGCCGAGATGCAATTCCGAGTGAAGAAGATCATTATCAGGCGTATCAGGAAGTCACCCAGGCTTTCCCTGATCAATTAACGATTATCCGAACCCTGGATTTGGGTGCAGATAAAATCCCCGGATGGTTGGGGCACAAAAATAATGAAGAAAACAACCCGGCTTTAGGGCTACGTAGTATTCGGATTTCTTTGAACGATCTTCCAATGTTCAAAACACAGTTGCGTGCCATCCTGCGGGCAGCTGTGGGCATTGAAATCGGAATTATGTTCCCATTGGTTTCGTCCCTGCTTGAATTCCGGCAAGCACGCATGGCTGTTCGCGAAGTGATGGAAGATCTGGAAGAACAGAATATCCCGTTCAATAAAGATGTTTTATTAGGAATTATGGTCGAAGTCCCAGCTGCGGTTATTATGGCAGAAGAATTTGCCAGAGAAGTTGACTTCTTCTCCATCGGGACAAACGATCTGATTCAATACACGTTGGCAGCTGACCGGTCTGATCCAGCGGTTGCCAAATGGCACAGTGCAGCTGACCCATCAATTATTCGTATGATTGACATGGTCGTCAAAGCCGCCAGCAAGCACAATGTGCCTGTTTCAGTGTGCGGTCAAATGANTTCCGACCCTAAATGTGTTCCCTTGCTTATTGGCTTAGGTATCAGGCAACTCAGCGTCAGCCCTCATGCGATTCCAGAGATCAAAGAAATCATCCGAAACATTTCTGTTGATCAANCTGTCGAAATTGCTGAGTACGCCAAGTCGCAGGAATTAGTAAGAGACATCGAAAGCTATCTCACACGGGAGCTTCGAAAGATTTTATCTGATGCAAAAAATGAATAGCGTGCTCGCGGGACAAGTTGAAATTAAAAATCAGCCACGGATACACACTGATTTCCACGGATAACTTTTGATGTACTTCGTCGATCCTGAAAAACTCATCCGGGTGGGAGCAGGAGTTTCTGAANTTTGTTAGCGNAACNGAGANGGTGCTGATTTTCTTCGTGTCTTCGTAGTTCCTGTTTTTTACCACAAAGTCACTAAGACACAAAGAAAGAAAAGAAGAACCTATGATTGAGAAACGGCATGATCCGTAATAGACAACGGTTCGGCAGCCACCTCGCCCTCCCGCAGGCAATTGATTCGATCAAGGGGTGGCTGGGGTGGCAAAAGAAATTATGAGGAAATGATAGCCAGCCCATGCAAAACTGACTGAACCTCACAGGGTATTGTTCTGGCCCCAGAAGTATCCAACATCTGGGGCCAGAACCAATTTCTTTATGCAGCCCGTAATCTGCAAACACAGTTCAAGGTCAACTCAACAATCGAATGGCGCCCCAGCCACCCCATGATCAAATCAATCGTGTAGTTTTCGAACATGATTTCTAAAATAAGTGTCATCAGTCGATAGCCGCCGGTTTCTTAGAGGATACCGCTTGTTTGCTAAAACAACTCCGTGAATGGCAGAAATCCGCAGAAGATAGTCAGAAAATGAAACATCTGCGGACAATTATTTACTCCTGAAGTACGGGTCGCCAGCAAGAAAAACCACAAAAGTGCGCAACTTCAAAACTCATACTTAGAGGCTTTGTGGTTCAAATCTGAATTCGAGAAGAATCTCACTCAATCGAATAGGTCATCGCAGCAGCTTGCGGAACTGTTTTGCAGTCAGGGTGTTGGCGACATCTTTGGCACTAAGTCCTGCACGGCGGGCTTGATAAATGCCCCATTGCATGACATCTAACCCGGTTGTTGAATGGGCATCGGTATTGATCACGATCGGAATGCCCAATTCTTTTGCCTGTGCAGCGTGGATCTCATTCAAATCCAATCGCGACGGATGGGCATTAATTTCCATCAACACGCCGTGGTCTGCTGCGGCTTTGAAAACATCCTCGAAGCTGATTTCTGCTCCTGGGCGTTTACCAAGTAATCGTCCGGTGAGATGCCCAATCATATGCACGTGCGGATTTTTAATTGCGTTGAGCAACCGCTTGGTAATCTGATCTTTGGGCTGTTTTAATCCGTAATGCAAAACCGCGATGACAAAATCTGCTTCAGCAAGAACTTCATCATCTAAATCGAGCGTTGCATCTTCCAGGATATCACATTCGATGCCGCACAAAACTTCGATTTCTGGATACTGCTCTCGAATCGAGCGAATATTCTCCCAGTGTGCTCGCAACCTGGTTGCATCCAAGCCGTTGGCCATTGTGACTCGTTTCGAGTGATCAGTGATTGCAATATACTTGAGCTTGCGTTCAATGGCAGCTTCTATCATTTCCTCAATTGTTGCTCGCCCGTCCGTTGCAGTCGTATGCATATGCAAGTCACCCCGAATCTGACCCAACTCCACCAGATCGGGTATTTCCCCTGCTTCTGCTAAGTGGAATTCATTGCGATCCTGACGGATTTCTGGCGGTATCCAAGGCAGGTCAATTGCTGCATAAATATCTTTTTCTTCTACCGAGGCAACGACTTCCTCCCCACGAAACAAGCCATATTCGTTGAGTTTGAATCCTCGCTGTGAAGCTCTTTTTCGAGTTTCAATATTATGCTCTTTCGAGCCGGTGAAATATTGCAGGGCTGCTCCAAAACTTTCTTCGGGAACAACACGCAGGTCCATCTCCATCGCAACTTGCGAACCGCCTGGGGTAATAGTTCGAGCAAACGGATGGAACCGAACACGCTGCTTTGTTTCTCCACGCGCAAGAACTTTATCGGTTTGTGGGTGATTCGCAAGATAGTCCATTGCCTGATCTGGAGCAGAGGCTGCAACGAGGATATCAAGGTCTCCTACGGTTTCTTTAAGACGCCTGACAGATCCCGCTAAGCAAACTCGATCAACCCCAGTCAGTCCAGCCAGTTCTTGAACCATCTGATCAACAAACGGCTTGGCATCTGCCAGGAACATTCGCAGTCCCATTTGTTCGAGATGCTCTAAGCCTTCCAAAATGATTTGTTCGGTTTTCTTTGCGAACCCTTTTTGCTGCGAAATTGCACCAGTCTGTGCAGCGTGCTTCAGTTGATCGAGAGTTGTTAAGTGCAACTTGCGAAACAGCACAGCTACTTTTTTAGGCCCGATCCCCGGAATACACAGCATCCGCACAACATCAGGCGGAATCTTTTCTTTCATTTGCTCAAGCTGTTCGAGCTGACCGGTTTCGATGGTCAATTGAATTTTCAGTGCGAGATCTTTTCCGATGCCCGGGATCTGCATCAGCTTTCCAGGATCTTCAGCAACAATAGCCTCCAAAGAATCAGTCAGAGAATCTAATGTTCGAGAGGCATTTCGATAAGCTCGAATTCGAAACGCATTCGCCCCTTCAATTTCCAAAAGGTCAGCCAAATCTGAAAACATTCCTGCAATTGCTGCATTGGTCATTTTATTTTAGGAGTTGGGTTTTAGGAATTAGGCGTTAGGAAAAACAGAGGGAATCAATTGATGAGTCCTTCCGAATCGCGATGTATTATTTCGATGTTGAAAGATGTCCCAGACCGCATGCTGCTCGGGCACGGTCGAGAACTTCTTTCCCTTTTACACGAGCTTTTTGGGCCCCTTGTTTTAAGACGTCCTGAATATAATCGGGATCAGCTTCGAGTTTCTCTCGACGGTCTCTGGCTTCGCTGAAATATTCCAGAGAGGCTTCGAGAACTTGTTTTTTTGCATCGCCGTATCCCATTCCGCCTGCTTGGTACTTCTGAGCCAGTGCGTCCTGCTGAGTTGCATCCGCAAAAAGACGGTACAATGCAAAGACCGGACAGGAATCAGGGTCTTTGACGTCTTCCATAGATTTGGAATCGGTTTTGATGGAATTGATTTTTTTCTTGAGTTTCTTTTCCGGCATGAACAACTCAATTGTGTTGCCATAGCTTTTAGACATTTTTTCGCCATCGATGCCTGGAACTTTCGCAGAATCATCAAGCACGCGTGGCTTGGGCAGCACGAAAACTTCAGTGTCGTACAGATGATTAAATCGCTGAGCCAGATCGCGTGTCACTTCAATGTGCTGCACCTGATCGGTTCCCACGGGCACTAAGTCGCTGTCATACAACAGGATGTCCGCAGCCATCAAGACCGGATAAGTAAACAGCCCCGCATCAGCTGCAACGCCTTTGGACTTTTTATCTTTATAAGCGTGGCACTTTTCCAAAAGATGCATCTGCGTGACGGTCATCAATAGCCAGGTCAACTCAGAAATCTCTGGTACATCAGACTGCACAAACAATGAAGCCTGTGCGGGATCCAGCCCCAATGCCAAGAGGTCAACAGCTGCTTCCCAAGTGTATTCTTTCAGAACTGCTGGATCTCGAATGGTCGTTAACGCATGCAAATCAGCGATGAAGTAAAACGCCTGATCGTTATTTTGCAAAGCGATATATTGCTGAATCGCTCCAAAATAGTTCCCCCAATGAAAACGTCCCGTTGGCTGAATTCCAGAGAGTACACGCATAATTATTCCGTAATTTATTGAGCATCAATTTGAAGGGTTATCATGAATACTGACAGCACGCAATTCAAATGGTTCTCAGGTTTCTAAGAGAGTTGTAAGGTCTTGATGATTTCCTGGACCGAATTGCAGCCCTGCTCGATGAGTATTTCCTCAAGTTGTTTACTCAGTTTGCCACTCAGTCCGGGGTTGTAAAAACTAGCCGTTCCAATTTGAATCGCTGAGGCTCCGGTGACCATGAATTCCATCACATCATCAATCGAGGCAATTCCGCCAACACCAATAATCGGAATATCAACCGCTTGAGCGACCTGATGTACAATTCGTAATGCCACCGGCTTGATGGCTGGGCCACTTAAGCCGCCGAGTACATTGCCCAGGATCGGCNTTCGTTTTTTCCAATCGACAGCCATCCCCTGAATGGTATTGATCAGCGATACCGCATCCGCCCCACCATCTTTTGCTGCCTGGGCGATTGGGACGATATTTGTAATATTAGGTGTCAGCTTGGCAATGATCGGAAAATCACATACATCGCGGACTGCTCGGACCACTTGCTCGGTTGACTGTGGATTGGTTCCGAAATCGACGCCACCAGAGACGTTCGGGCAGGAGATATTCAATTCCAGAGCAGCGATTCCCGGATGCTTTTGTAATCGAGCGGCCATTTCGCGGTATTGTTCAACATTTCGCCCTGCAATATTGGCAATGATTGCTGTCCCGAGACTGAGCAGATAGTCGAGATGTTTTTCGATGAATACTTCTAATCCGTCATTATCCAAGCCGATGGCGTTCAGCATTCCCGATGCGGTTTCAATAGTTCGTGGAGGCGGATTGCCAATGCGAGGCTCCAACGTAACGGTTTTGGGAATGATTCCCCCTAGCGCAGGAAAATCAAGAAAAGAGGACATTTCTTTTGCATACCCGAAGGTGCCTGATGCAGTCAGGATCGGGTTTTTTAAGCACAGACGCCCTAGTTGAACGCTAAGATTGGGGTCAGACACGAAAACAGTAACGCCTCAAAAAAGCAATCACAAACCGGACAGCCGACCATATTTGCCTGTGAAAAATGGAATCCCTTGGGTCGATCAGCCTATGTTATCGAGCGTTTGCCCGTTCGACAACTTCGAGACCAAAGAGAGCACAATAGATAAAAAAAGCCAACCGGTAGCGTACCAGTTGGCTTTTCTTAATGTAAATCATTGGCGAATTGACTAAATCACGCCGCCGTGTGTGCGGTAAGGAGTGGCGACATCTGGCATATCCAGTCCCCAGAAACGCTCCCAAATATTGGGAATATGTCGGAATGATTCCGACTGGAATATCAGTTGTTTTGCACGGCGATCACGCGAAGAAGACCACATCGGAAGAAAACATCCGACTTGTGTACTAACCATTGCGGTCAATAATATAATGCAAATCAGTTTCCGCATTGTTGCCTCCATGCAACCCAGCACGACTGAATCATTCAGTCGCACACGATCTTTTGTATCAACTTGGAAGAATATTTGAGGATTGATTCGATGAATTAATTCATCGAGAAACAGACTGGTAGGATTCGATTTCATTCAGAATGAATCAAGTCCTAAGAGTTGTATCGGTTGAAAGGATTTTGCCGCTCTAATAAAACAGGTAAACTTTGACGATTTTTCCAGCATTTTTCAGAAGTACATGTTTTAAGTACGCTTCGGTACACTGCACGACTTCGGAAAGTGAACAGTAGTCACCTGCGGCAAAGAGTGGCAAAGACGAAGAAGGGGAAACTGTAATACAGTTAATAGGAAGGGGCACGAGAAGTTACTGACAAGGGGTTAGAAACAATTAAGGGAACCTCTATTAATTCAAAAAATACATTGCGAACGGAGGGTAGACATTCTTGTCTGCCTTGAATTGGGGCATATTCAAACGANACAGACACAGGAATGTCTGTGCCCCATTTGAATTAATAGAGGTTCCCTCAACGCGAGAACAAATACGCGAATGAGTATAAATCAGTGACTTGCAGGAGAATTGATTGGTTGATTTGGTGGAGAAGTTGTTTCTGGTGGCGTAGGAGCTGACTGAATTGGCGCAGATGCTTGTTCGACTGGCTTGGATTCAGGGACAGGTGCTGGGCTTTGTTCAGCAGCAGCTTCTACTGCTTCACCAATCAGGCGAACTCGCTCTTCCATTTCCTTACCCGGTTTGAATGTGACGACATATTTTTCTTCGACGTCTACTGGGTTGCCAGTCCGGGGGTTACGTGCTTTACGGGCNGCTCTCTTCTTGACCTCAAAAACACCGAAGTTCCGCAATTCAATACGATGTTTAGAGTCTTCTACAAGAGTATCGATGATCATTTCGAATGTTTTCTGAACGATCATTTTCGTTTTCATCTGGGGCAGACCGAGTTCTTCTGAAATCGCTTTGACAATTTCTTTTTTGGTCACGGCTGAATATTCCTTATTGGCTCGCTGAACGCGATTGCCATTTGTATTACTAAATGATTGAGTGCTCTAAGTGTATTCATACTTTCGAGTTACTGTCAACCCGCGATCGACCACTTATGCTTTGTTTTTTATGATCATCAATTAGCAAAGAAATACGATAACTCGTTATACTCCCAGGGTTTACCGAATATTTCATGAGCTTNTTTCAACCGNNTGAGAGCAATTTCGGTTATCTCAGCTGCTTTTTCTTCATGAGCAGGGTCACAAAAATAGATTCTGCACGCTAATGGACGGTTCTCTCGTGCAGTGCAAAGTCCCTTTTCCTGATAGGGGCATAGCTCCCGGACCTCAGTAGAAACCTGCTCTTTGGTCCGATCTTGGAGGCTGTTTTCTTCCGGAACTTCTTTCTGGAAAAGGAGTTCCGCTTCTACTCGTGTAATGTAGAGACGATGTCCGTATTCGCGAAAACGACAACAGCGTCCACTGATTTCGCATCGAGGACTGGCAATTGCAATTTGCTCATCAACCCAATCATATATTTCAGCAACTGCTTGCTGGAAAGTTTGGCTCATAACAGAAATCTTTGCATTGATACGCATTCGCGTATTAGTGCCCCAGAAGATAGAAGAATGCAGAGGGCTTGATGGGCAAGGCTCAATTGTCTTCCATAGCCTGCTTGTGTTCCATCAGTCTTTGATTATACGCAGCGATGACTTCTTTTCTACGGAGCATGCCCAATAACTTGCCTGGTTCATCTGGGGCCAACACGGGCAGTTCGTCTAGATTCAAAGAAGTGAAGCGTTTCAATGCAGTATTGAGGTCGTCGTCTGGTGCGATGCTTACGAANTTACTTGTCATCACATCTCTGGCAACGGCCAAGTTCCAAAGCGTATCGTCGTAAAGGTAAGAGCGGACGTCATCATCGGAGAAAATGCCGACCATGTCTCCGTTGGCATCGATCACAGGAAAATAGTGTTCCCTGTTATGAGCCAGTTTATGAACGATTGAATCCATCGTTTCCCCCTCTTGGATCAACACCATCTCGCGATCTCTATTGAATACATCATTCACGCGAAGACCTTCGAGGATATCAATCAGGAAATCCCCTCGATGAGCTTTGGAGTCCATTCTGGATGGTACCTGTTTCTGGTACAGCTGAAACTTTCTGCAACTGACAAATGTTAGTGTTGTGACCAACATCGTCGGGACCAGCAGGCCAAAGTCGCCCGTCATTGCACGAACCATAATAATGGTCGAAATGGGAGCACGAGCAACCCCTGCAAAAAATCCAGCCATGCCCACGACTGTAAAAGCTTCCGGGTGCTGAATGAGATCAGGCCAAACCGAATGAAAAGCCAAGCCGACTGCACAGCCCACGCAACCACCAATCACCATCGAGGGACCAAAAACACCGCCAGATCCCCCGGAACTAATCGTTAACGATGTCGTCAGGATCTTTACTAATGCAACGGTCACCAACAATGAAATACTCAGGTTTTCAGGCGACGAAAGAGCTTGCTGTAAAATCCCGTAGCCAGTACTCAAAACCGCCAGGATGTTTTCCTCTTTGCCCCACAGATAATACAGACTAATACTCACAATCCCTGCTAAACCTGCACCGATTGCTGGTCGAAAATGAGGAATCACAGGAACTTTGCGAAACAGATTGTGAGTACCATAAAATACACGGACATAAATCATGGCTACAAAAAGCAGAACCATCGCCAATACGGAATAAGGAATCAGTTCTAAAGGTGAAAGAAAGACATGACTCAACCCTGGCCCAAACAACGGTTGAAATCGGATTTCGTTAGGCAGAAATTGTGTATAAATACTGTAGGCAACAATCGACGATGTCGCTGCAGGGACAATCACGTCTGCTTCCAGGTCGGCGTCGCTGTAGAGGATTTCTGCTGCAAAAACCGCCCCGGCCAGCGGTGCCCGGAAGATCGCACCGACCCCGGCTCCCATGCCAGCTGCGAGCATGATACGCCGATCACGGGATGACAGATTCAAACGTGTTCCCAGCCAAGAGCCAAAACCCGCACCAATTTGTGCAATCGGACCTTCACGTCCCCCTGAACCACCCGTTCCCAGTGTGATTGCAGATGTGATCGTTTTGATAAAGGGAATTCTTGTGCGGATGATGCCCCGCTTGTTGTGGAAAGAATCAATCGCTGCATCGGTACCATGCCCTTCCGCTTCGGGAGCGAATGTATACACGATGATTCCAGAGACCAGTCCCCCCAATGTCATCGTGACGACAATCATCCAGGGAGAAAAAGGAGTGTTGCTGTGAGGCATCCAGCTATGCTCGCCCAAAGCTTCAGGTGGCGTGTACCCTGCGAACTGGCTCAGACTGTAATAGGCAACCATTTGCCCGAGCAGTTGAAAAATAACCGCCCCCAGGCCAGAGACAATTCCTACCAGCGAGGCCAGCACAATCCATTTACTCGAAGATTGAAAATCAATCGAATCAAGAAATTTGCGAATGGATGGCATGAACCTGAAATCTGTCTTTAAAGCAATATACTGGTGATGAAACAGACAGAAGCCCCGAAACTCCCTCTGTTAGCTAGTCTTACTGTAGCAAGATTCCCAATTCGAAGCGACTGCCTTGAATTGGGAATCGCGAAATGTCTGGGAGAATTTGGCAATCAGCCTTTCAGCAGATGACCATTTCTCAGACAATTCAACAAGCGAAACCAGATGTGTTGGAGTTCACGCTAGAGCGTGCTTTGCTGATTTCTTTCCTACCCTCTTCTAGTACCTGAAATAAACTGATTCCTCATGAAACGACGTCAATTTTTAGAACAATGTGGACTGGTTAGCTCCAGCATTTTTTCTCCAGCTTTTTTACATGCAGTGACCTCTTCAGCCTGTTACGCCAACATGCAATCAGAAATGAAAGCCGATGTCGTGATTATCGGCGGGGGGCTTGGCGGCTGTGCAGCTGCGCTCGCGGCGTGCAGAAATGGTTCCCGGGTCATTCTGACAGAACCGACCGATTGGCTGGGTGGGCAACTTTCTCAGCAAGCGGTCCCGCCAGATGAGCACACCTGGATTGAATCATTCGGTCGGACTCCCAGCTACGCCCAACTGAGGACAGGGATTCGTTTCTACTATAAACGGAATTATCCATTGACCGAAGCTGCAATGAAAGTTGAAAACCTGGATCCAGGAAACGGTTCGGTCTCCCGGGTTTGTCATGAACCGCGTGTTGCAGTT
>JAESQE010000128.1 GCA_016765335.1 Planctomycetaceae bacterium | reverse complement strand
ATTCTGCACCTCCGTGAAAATCAAGAGAAACTTTACAGTTAACAATTGAAAGTTCATGGCGCAAATTGCGTGCCAAACGATTTCTTTTTTTCTATAATGTTGGATAAACTTATGTGTAAAAGACAGGGCTTAAACCCAGCATCAATGTCTCTAATCCCTGTGAACCCTTTCATATTGGAAACATCAAACCTGAGAAAGGTTTTGTGCATGTATTTGATGACGTGACGCTGAGCATCATGCTTAGTGAGCTTGACACAATTACCGACCTCGTCAATTACCTTTCTTGGAAGGAAGAATTCATACACTCGAACAAGTTGTCCCTTGCGGAAGGAGAGGAAAATCTGCTGGGAGAATACCTGAGTGATCTTAATGAAAAAAACCAACACGACATTGTCTTACCACCAGGGTACGACCAGCTGGTCGTCCAAAAAGATAACTGGAAGAGCGTACGTCAGTCTCCGGAGTTTTTCCGGAAGAAAGAAGCCGACAAAATCAGCTACTTGTGGGATGGCCTGATAAATGAATTCTGCGGTCATATTTTTGGTGGGACGATTATTGGAAATCCCGATTACACTACGGATGACCATGAAATGATTTTACGAGTATTGGCACAAGAATCGCGATTCCAACGTCGTATGATTGCTGATGCTCTTAGAAAAGCTCTTCAGAAATCTAAAACGGAACCAGAAAATATATTCTTGAGAACCATTGTCTCCGAAGAGAATCCTGATACCGCCTATGTGTTTGGGTTATTCCCCGGACATAAAAATGATTATGAAAGATATAGACTATCTCGCAGAAATTATCTCAGCGACTATTGCCAAGTTGTAGCATACAAAAGGAGAAAACTGAGGTTGATTGTGGGAATTGCCATGGAGAAAGATCAATCCAAGAACAATTCAAAAGATATTGTTTTGTTCAAGTCTCCAGAAGACTGGTCGAAAGAAATGACAACTGAAACAGAAGAAATGCAAAATACTCGAAATATTCAAAACCCAAAAAACCTTAAATGGTCGCACCTCCAAGGTAATGAGTACCCAGAGCCACGAATAAAGCCTCAAAACATAAATCGTAGGATTGGGCGTAATGAACGATGCCCGTGTGGAAGTGATATAAAATACAAAAAGTGTTGTGGACGCCCCCGATAATTGGTTTTCCTTGCAACTTATGGCAATTATGATCAATGCCCATGCCCGTTCGCTTTGCTTAACTGCGACAATTTGAATTCCAGATACTCATTCAAATCATCAATCAATTGCCGCTCTGGTTTTGAGAACCAATGCCGTTGTTTTGTGAGAAGATCCACGACATCCTGGTATCCCAGTTCTCCAATGAACGGAGTACGTGGAAGAGCATGCACCCGGTCGCCGTTGGGGATTGCTTTTCGTAGTTTATCGCTGTCTTGATATTTTGTGACCAATGGNTTTCCNGTNGTGGGNGTCATCAGNATNAANACNAANTCTCTNGNNGNATGGTGAAANAGNANGTCTTCCNGAAACCAGCCATTCTCCCACAGTCCNATTCGNGCATTNCGAATNAGTTGATCCGAGGGAAATCCATTTGATCCGTTGTTGTGAGTNGTTTGAGAAGAAAGATTCGAACCATATTTCATTTCGATAAAAACTGTTGTNTCNGGATTCTCCCANGTGATAACAACATCNACTTCTGTTNTTCCTTCCTTCCATTTCAGATGTTCTCGGGGATAAGTTCGCTGTTTTTCCCAGAGTTGAATTCGAAGATTCCGGAAAACCTGTCTTCGAAAACGTTCTGTTCCCAGAGCAGCATTCAAAAAGTCCGGCAACCACCACCGAGGATTGAGTACTTTCAGCGTCCCGAATAAATTGCCTGTCACAACATCTTCACTGGTTGGGCGAATGATCAAAGGGCAGCGNATCTCCCCTTTCTTGGCANGTTCACACAGACAGCCACCTTTGCTACCAAGTTCTGTTAACATACTTGCTTTCTTCCTGATCACCTGTCGCGATTTAAATATTATCGGTAGGAATTATTTTAGTTTGGTGTATCATATTAAAAATCTTCATCAAATATTCTCACATTGAAATCAGTTACATGAGCTACCCCGCTGCACTCAATCTCTACGGCGACTTGTGTCGTGATCGACCCAATTTGATCAAAAAAATAAACCAGTCGATTGATAACCATGTCGTGAACCTGAGCAGTGTTCGTAGCGATCAGGCCGGGGCCAGAATACTCCCCAGTCATCCAGATTTTGCGGCTTTCTGTGATGAGATGGCTGCCCAGGTCTTTGGGATTGTGATGCGTGAGCATCTCATAGGTCAAAATTGGACAAAGACCTTAGTGACCGAAAATGGCAAAAAGGTCAATTACTACAACAGATAGGAGACTGTACGGTTGCTTTCTGGTTTGATTCGCCCCGGATTGCTCCTCCATTAGGTTTCCACTCCCGACACTGCTGCCGAAAAGAACAGATGGAACAATTCATGGGGGTTTCAACCGGGTAAAAGATCTTATTCGAAATAGCTCGTTCCACGTTTTCAACCAAGTCTCCCANTCTGCTGACATCGTTTTCGTTCCGGGCAGTTTTTAACCTTTGCAGCTTTGGTGTCTTCGTTTTAACCAGCACTGTGAATTCAACCGAAGACCATTCATCACAGCTTTCTCGGATAGCGTGCACATAACAGGTGGCTTGCAGTGACATCTCGACTTCTGAATTTCCGTAAGCTCGACCTGAAGTTTTGAATTCATTCACTTTGAGAATTCCATCTTCGCGTGTCACCAGATCAACAAATGCCAGCAAGGGGGTTTCCAGATATTTCCCTTCACTGTTTTGCAGAGGAACCAGGAAGCGTTGCTCTACAGAAACAATTTCAGTGGGGGGTGGTTCCTCCAGGTAGAGTTTCAATAATTCTAAACCTTTCGCTATTAAGTCATCGCGTGATTCCTTCGGTTTGTATTCAACGGTTTCACCTGTTTCACGCAAATGCCAGGTTTCAAGAAAGGCTTTCTGAATATCANCCCATCCAACTTTCTTGGCAATTTTCAGCCTTCCATGGTAAACCGCAATCGCATGATGAAACGCTGAACCAAGAATCAGACCACTGCCCACCGATGTCCGTGGGATTTNCAGTACGCGTTCGAAGTAGTACTGAAGGGGACAGCGAAGGTATTGGTTGATTGCACTGAAACTCCAATGGGGACGAGGTTCCTTTCTCATTCATCAATCTCCTTGATTTATTTNCAGGATCATCGCTGGGGTGTATTGGCTTTACCTTCTGCTGTCAGTTCATCTAGCACGATGCCCGCTTCATCTTTAGTCAGGTCATACAAACCAACTTCTCGACCAACGATTTGCCCTACACGTTGTTCCAACTGTGGGGTAGTCAGGCCCAGTCGTTTACCGAGAGTCAGCAGATACTGAATTTGCTTGTTGGTTGCAGCTGAAAAGTCTCCTCCATTGCTGTTGCGAGTATGGCCGTTTCCAGTTCTTGGCTGAGTAAGTCGAGAACTGTTTCGAGTTGTTCGATCAGTCCCGCTTGAGCGTTGTGGAGCAGGAGCAGGTCTGCTTGGTGGTGCAGCATCCCGAGTGGCAATTGCTGAGTGTTCCTCGTAGCGTGCGACCTGTTGATCTAAAGATTCCTCAGCCAGATCATAAAGCTCTTTGATCTTCTCAATGACCATTTCCGGATCGTCCAGAGGAACACAAACTTCCCCTTCCAGATTCAGGCTGAAGCCAGTGCTATTGTAATCCTTAGAAACTTTCCGACTCAGCCCAACATTCACTTTTAGCATTCGAGTATTCCCATCGTTCAGAGATTGATTTCACTAAACTGAATACCCGACTTAGTGTGTGAATACTCTAAAGTGTAAAAGACTGTTTTAATGCCATCGAGCCGCATGGACTGAAGACTAACTCTCTACCGTATCGATCATCCAATCTGAATGGTAGATATGAGCGGGGGGGTTGATATAATCCAGCTGGAATGCCTTTCATAATTCATGCCATCCAGGTGGTTGGTCCGAGTTTATTGTAATCTTTCCGATAATTTCTGGCTGCGGTGATAAATTAATCATAAAGAATGCCGACTTGCTAACCATTCCAAGCATTTTTCGAATTGTCGCTCGGACTGCACAGCAGTTTCCCTTGGAATTTCTTATGCCGTGAAGAGAGACCACAGACTTCAGCTTTCCTTCCATTTGCTGCTGCACCCATGGGACCAGATCATCAAGCGATTCAAGTCTTTTATGTTTATTGAGCTTTGAAAAGACGACTAGCTCTCGTGTTGTACTTGTCAGTCCTTGAAGGCTGAATGTCAATCCTGTCCGGGCACAGATGCCTATTTCCGGCCTTGTGAGGAACCCCTTGTTCCAATGGCAATACTCTGCTTCGTCAGGGCATAATATCTGATTATACGTGAATGACTTACGCGATTCTGAAGGTAACATATACCTACCGGATAGGTCGCTACGGACTAACTCGGGGACACATATCGTTTTTTCTGTGACCACACATGTCGCCGACATTTCAGGAATGACATATTTCCCAGTAAGATCGCATTGGACAAGCTCAGATTCCAGTCCCGTATTATTAGTTAATGAGCATTTTATTAAGTTATCACGTAATACGTTCTTTCCTGAAACACTACTTTTTCCAGTCAGCTCACAATCAGCAAATGCCTGTATGTCTTCGCAGAAATCAACTTCTGTTGGTAACAGCCTTTGCTGAGTAATTGAGCATGTAATCAATTCCCGACTGACAGCAAGTCTTCCGCTCTTCGTTGATGGTTCAAGTAAATCTTTATCGACAAGATCTCCAGACACTGCGGAGGGACTCAGTTCGTCGATTAGAAGTCTTTTACTGGTTTCTTCACAAAGAAGTGACTCATCACTGGTGCCTTTTCGCCCAGACTTTTCTGAGACTACTAATAAGGACGCTGCGACTCTCTTGCCAGAAACATCGGAGAATGCAGTCTCGCAAAATGGGACCAGACTCTCTTTTAATTCGCAGAAGAAACATTCTGAAATATGATAGATTTGGTCTGTCTCAGATGATTTGATAGATTCATCTTTGCGAAACCGACGTCCCGACTCATCACTTGTTACCAGGTCACTTTCTAAAACAGCATCGCCTGTGATTTCGCAATCAGTAAACTCAGATTTCAGTGCCCATTCATGGCTCACTGGGGACTGGGCAGCAAAGTGGGTTGAGATAATCAATCCACTAACTACAGATTTGACAATCTCATCATCGAGTACGATCTTATTTGAGTGTTGGCATTCTACCGACTCAGAAGAGTGTCCCACTCTCTCAGTAATTTCTGAGGTGACCTTTTCATCCGCCGAAAGCCGTTTTTCAGAAACGTCACTGAGAGTAAACTCATCCGGAATCCCTTTCTTGCCGGTGAACTGGCATTGCTCCATTTCGTCCGAAAGAGCCAGCTTTCCGGAAATATCGGATGGAATCAGAAGCTCCTTGTCGACAATCATTCCACTGACTTCAGAGGTGCCTGTTTCATCAACCAGAAGACGTTTTTCAGAATAAGCACAGGTCACGGACTCACTCTGGTGAGCCACGCGACCAGATACATCAGAAATTATCAATTGGTCAGTTCGAAACCCTTTGCCAGATAGTTCGCTAATCATCAACTCATCAGGTAAGGCTATCGAGTTTGTGATTTCACACTTTCTACACTCATCCGGAAGAGCCAGCTTTCCGGAAATATCGGAAGGAATGAGAAAATCCAACCGGGCTTGTCTCAAAGAGACAGCAGACGTTGCGGTTTCGTTAGGCAATAGCAAATCATCCGTAACCTCACATCTCACCATTTCTGACCGAAGAGCGAGTTGTTGACTGAAGTCTGATTTTCCTAGTAGTGTTTCATCAACGAGCTGATTCGTAACAGAACACATTTTGACTTCATCAGCAAGTAGACGTTTACCTGAATATCCACACATTGCAAGTTCATGCACTATTCCTATGCGAAATGGTGGAATTTCAGAGGTGACTGACTGGTCTTCCCTAACATAAACTCCACTGACAGCACTCACTGTCGCTTCACTAGCAAGTAGATAGTCACCCGTAACTTCACATTTAACAAACTCGGATTCATGTCCAGAGAGACCTGATATTATCGAACATCTTGTTTGGTCAGATCGAAAAGGCTTATGACTAATTTCGCTCGAATTAATTTCATCTGGCAAGACAGCATCGCCAGTAAATGAACAGGTTATAAACTCGAAGGGAAGAGCTGGACGATTTGAAATCGGAGAAAGATGAAATGAGGATAAAATTCCAGATTTACCAGAAACAACAGAAACCAATTGCTCGTCATCTAAAATAATCATGCCAGTGAGTTCACAAACATGAGAGAATCTGGAAAGTGCTTGACGACCAGATTCATCGGAAGTGATGAGTAAATGCTTCAAAACATGTTTTCCTGACCGTACACATTTACCTAGGCAACCTGATGGAACGGTACGCTCTGACTCTTCACACTTCCCGTCAATCTCAGGTTCAGAGAGAACTTGATTTGTTGCAGGGCATACTGAAATTTTCGAAGAATAATCTGAGTTTTCTTCGAAAGAATAATGAACCTCAATATCACAAACTTCGTAAAGATATCCATTCTGGGAAACAGTCTCAGCATGGACTGAAGGATTGAGATCTTCATGAATTTTTTTGGTCAACCCACTTACTACAGATTTATGAATTTCCTCCTTAATCCGTCCTTTGTAAAAATCGCAAAACCCCACGACACCTGGATTCTCTGAGCAAGCCTCTTTGCCTGAATTCCCTAACGAAGGGAGGTCTATATCCGCTTTTCGGATTTTATTAACAAGAGAACTGCTGAGAATATTGTGCTCAATTACTTCGTCGTGGTTATCAGGGAGGTGATTCACAACACCTAATGTTTCATAGCTGTCTACTGAATTCGTTACGGTAATTTTAAGTTTTGTGCTACCTTGCCAAAATTGATGGGAGGCAAGAGTTGAAATACTATCAAACCTTGCATCTTCGATTTTTGCCACCCAACTCGCAGCCAGTTTCTCAGCTAATACCTCTGTTGATACAGTCAGATCTCTGGTTAAATGCTGGCCTCGATCCAGCCAACGTTGAACCAGTCGTTCGAAATCAGGTTTCCCAGGCACATAGAGTCGTGGAGATCGACCATGAAAACGGCCTGGCTGGGAGTGCTTCTGCCACTCTTTATTTGTAAAAACAATTTGTTCAGTTGGAACCCCATTCTTTGATGCGGTTAAATTTCCATACATATCCGTGGATAATTCAAACCCTTCTACCTCTAAGGCTTTTTTCACAAATTCCTGATAGGGCATTGAAGGAGTAATTGATTCCAGCCGAGGCATCGAAGGCCCGGAATCATGAAGGTCTGACAAATCTCCTAGCTTTGAATCAAGATCATTTCGGTGTTCTTCAAAAAGCTCTTTGGCATCTTCAATACTTTGGATTTCCAATTGAGTTGCTCGTTTGACATTTTGTCCTTTTAATGACTTGATAACTAATTCACGAATAGTTATCTCAAATGATGACGAGCCATTATCATTGTCTCCTCCCGACGCTTCTAAGATGGACTCCACGTCTCCAACAGTGTGTGACACCGTGAGAAGTTTCTCCATGAGACGAGAAACCACTTTTTCTTCTGGACTATCTTGTACAGCTAGATTCAAAATGACCACGTAAGCGTGTTGAGAAGCAAGTCGCTGAACACGACCAATACGCTGTTCCAATATCATTGGATTCCAAGGTAAGTCATAGTTCACGACAACATTTCCGGCTTGAAGGTTAATACCTTCGGCTCCTGCGTCTGTGGAGATAATCACATTGATTAGTGGTGGAGTGGCAGTGTAGTCTTTGACACATTTGAAGTTGGCGTCAGGTGCACCACCGCGAATGACTCCAAATGAAACGCCTTGTTTATCGAGTATAGACACGATCATTTTCTGAGTTTCCTTTCGTGTCGTGAATACAACGATTCGCCAATCTGCTGGTTTTTCTGTTTTCAATTTAGCAATAATATTGAGTAGGCCTTGAAGCTTTGATGGATTCCCGAAATTCGATATGAGATTTTCAACTTCGTCTGAAAGTCCGGCCCATTTTCTATTCTTGATTGACATATTTCGTAGCTGGGCAGCCAGAGCTTGTGGACTGCTCATCATGGCAACCAGAATCGATGATTTCAGCAGGCCATTGATACCGTCAATATTGTTTTCAACAAGGGCTTCTAATTTTTGGTCCAGGGAAATTTTTTCTGACTCGAAAAAGTTTGACCTGACGTTCCGGAAAAAGTAATTGAACATCTTGCCGACGAGTACGTACTAAATATTGCCGAAGAATTTCGCGAAACTCTTCGGCACTGTCTGGATTTAGCACTCGAGCTGTTGCTTTCGAATCTTCAATGAATTTGTATCGAAAGTGATCCTCATCACCAAAAGGGTTTTCATGCCCCTTGGCTACTGCTAAACAGTCAATTAGGCTATACAGATCCCATAAACGATTCTGAATCGGAGTTGCGGTAAGCATCACCACATAGCGGAACAGTCGGTTACTAAGTGCTTGCCGAATGTTTTTCGCAAACTTCGGTTTGCTTTGTCCCCCGTAAAGATTACGGACTTTATGAGCTTCATCCAAAATCAGCATATCAAAGGCACCTGGTTTGATATGCTTTAACCGAGTGCTTGCAGTTTGGTATGTCGTTGCTACAACAGGATAGATCCCTTTAATTTCCTGGTCAAAATTTGCACCAGTTGCCCATCGTCCCTCTATACCAAACTTTGAATTCAGTTCTTCGATCCACTGTGGACCGAGAAGGCTTGGACAGATTACTAAGGTACGTGAAACACGATTGCGAACCATCAATTCGCTAAGAATGAGGCCAGCACTGATTGTTTTACCAAGTCCGACATCATCAGTAATGAGTGTAACGGGGAGTTTGCGACAGAATGTCATCAGGTTTTTAATTTGATGGTGATATGGTTCGACACGCCCTTGCCAATTAATTTTTGACTTGATGTCTTCCGACGATTCCATAACAATTGGCTCTGCTAGACTCCATTCCAATGCAAGGTTGTGAATCTCATAATCAGTTACTGAACTTGCTGGAGTAAGTTTAGTAATATTAATTTTGGAATGGGATGTCGTCTGTTCTAGCTGGTCCTGCAAAACAAAGTCGAGTGACTCTTCATCTTTTCTCATACAGCCCTCATCTATTAACTACTTGATTATTCAACTTAGATCCCAATTTTCTATTACGCGTCTTTTATCATTAAAATTAACTTGGAATCAAACTTAGAGGTCATTCGGAATGCAAATGTTTTTCATACTTGAGCGTTCCAACTGAATCGTACCGTCGGCAATGCGGTAAATTGGTATATTGGGATCGATGTCTTGGGAAATCTGGACGGTCTTGCCAAGCCGTCGCGAAAGCAATGATGGGCACGTACACTTCGGTCCTTGCCATCGTAAATGCCCCAGCAAGTAACAAAAGATCGCCTTTTCGTTCAAGGCAAGATTTCCCAGTGACTCAAATGCGAGAAACGTCGAGGCATAAAACGCTTCCGCAACGACAGCCTCTTTGCTGACAATTCCGCAGAATGGGCTGTCAATGTGCAGGTCAGCTGCGTGACAGAATGAAAAGATTGCACGTCTCGTCTTCTCCGCGAATAAAAATCGCATCTGGGTGACCGTGACTCAATAAGATGGGTGGGGATTTTGAGCTATATTGCAAAGAATAGAACGCCAACCAAGTGTGGTCATTCTCCCACATGGTCTTGGGTGACCATGTTCTCAAGATAGCATGAAGGCAGCACCCAATCAACCCAATAATACAAGGTGGCATCAGAAGCTTAGAATAAGCACATTTAATAGGGTTCCTCTATTTATTACTCTGATTTCCCAGAATCAAGGGTGTGCGTTTTGGCCTTGTGTTTGTAGGATACCGTGCTATCAACGGGATTTGAAGATATCAACACCATTGGGAACAGTAACATGCATCAACACGGATTGTTCGACGTTCAAGTGAGGCGAGAAAAAATCAAGCGGTACGATAACATGCTTGCTCAGCTCAACACGATCATCGACTGGGAACTGTTTCGTCCCACGCTGGAAATCATCCGTCAAAAAGATCACAAAAGCAATGCGGGACGCCCCCCGATGGATGTTGTTCTGATGTTCAAGATTCTCATTTTGCAGTCGTTGTATAACCTGAGTGATTTTCAAATTGAATATCAGATCGCTGACCGATTTTCCTTCATGACTTTTCTGAACCTGCAATTAAACGATACGGTGCCCGATGAAAAAACCGTTTGGCTGTTTCGAGATCAACTCACCAAAGCAGAGTTGATCGAGCCGTTGTTCGAACAGTTTGAAGCCGTCCTTTCAAGCAATGGTTATGCTGCACAAAAAGGTCAGATCATTGATGCAACGATTGTTTCTGCCCCGAAGCAACGCAACAATCGTGAGGAAAACAAGCAGATTAAGCAAGGCGAAAGCCCGGAAGAATGGGATTCGCAGCCCAATAAGAAACGTCAGAAAGATGTCGATGCCCGCTGGACGAAAAAACGCAACGTCAATTATTTCGGCTACAAAAATCATGTGAGTGTTGATGCGAAGCACAAATTCATTCGACGTTATCAGGTGAGTATCGCCTCTGTTCACGACAGTCAGGTGGTGCAACCGCTGCTTGATAACAGCAACCCCGACAAAGAGGTCTGGGGCGACAGTGCTTACGCCAGTGAGGCGATCACGAACGATTTGAAGGCAGGTGGTTTTACCAATCAGATTCATGAAAAAGGATATCGAAATCGTCCTTTGACAGCCCAGCAGAAAGAATCGAATCGAAAGAAATCGAAAACACGTGTTCGCGTGGAACATATTTTCGGCGTTCAATCGCAACGCGCAGGAAATTTAATTCTCCGCGGAATTGGCATCGTTCGAGCGAAGACAAAAATTGGCTTGCGGAATTTATCGTATAACATGAGTCGCTACGTGATTCTGAGAGGAGGATAGCGTCCGCTAAGAGGCGGGAGTATGAAAAACTGGCTTGAAGTTCGAAAATCGACCTTCAAGCCAGTCAAGTCAAATCCGCAAAAGGAAAATCATCGTTGTTTGGTGATCAAGAATTTGATCCGCAGTGAAATCTGATCAGATTTTTTGAAAATCAGACCCACGAAATAAACAATCAACCGAAAAATGAATTGTTAGAGGTAGCCTTAAGTAAGATACCAGACATCACTTCGCAGATCGCCTCGCACCTTGCCGATACGAAATGTCAGCTTACGGTTTTTCTTCGATATACTTTTTCATTGAACAACCCTTCCAGAGAACCCTTGTGCCACAAAACGCCACAAACAGTGCCACAAAAAAGAAACTCTGGAGCAGTCCAGAAAAAGCAAATGCCGCTGAGCCATAGACTTACGACTCAACGGCATTCAAATAAGCGGAGAGAGGGGGATTCGAACCCCCGGTACCTTGCGGTACACAACATTTCCAATGTTGCACAATCGGCCACTCTGCCATCTCTCCGATGAATCAAGAACACCGCGCAGCTAGCCAGTATGTAGCAGGTACACACTGGCTAATTGGTATGCTTACTCAACTTATCTCATACGCATTCGCGTATATATTAGCGAGTGAATCTTCATAAACCCGCTCCAGTACAAGACCACGTGCGTTAGCTTCGCGGTATTTTCAATACTGGATTGGTATTACTCAGAAGATCGCTGCCCATCAGCGATAATCGAAGC
>JAESQE010000127.1 GCA_016765335.1 Planctomycetaceae bacterium | reverse complement strand
GCCGCCCACGACGGTTGTTTCGCCATCGGAAATCGCATCAACATCCACTTCAATTGCATCTTGTAAGAACTTGTCAACAAGCACTGGACGATCTGGAGAAGCATCGACAGCATTGGACATGTATTTGATCAGTGAAGATTCTTCGTAGCAAATTTGCATCGCACGTCCGCCAAGCACATAGCTGGGGCGAACCAGAACCGGATATCCGATACGATTAGCCTGCGAACAGGCTCCTTCGACATCAATCGCGATTCCGGTAGGAGGCTGCTTCAGTTTGAGTTTATTGAGAATTTTCTGGAAACGCTCCCGGTCTTCAGCCGCGTCGATCATATCGGGGGAAGTTCCGATGATAGGCACACCGGCTGCTTCGAGTCCTCGTGCAAGATTCAACGGGGTTTGTCCGCCAAATTGTACAATCACACCATCAGGTTTAATCCGATCGCAAATATTGAGAACGTCTTCGAGTGTCAGCGGCTCAAAAAAGAGCAAGTCGGAAGTGTCATAGTCAGTCGAAACCGTTTCAGGATTCGAGTTGACCATAATGCTTTCAATGCCCAGTTCTTCAAGTGCATACGCTGCCTGACAGCAACAGTAATCGAATTCAATCCCTTGCCCGATCCGATTCGGTCCTCCGCCTAGAATGATAATCCGCCTGGGCTTTTCGGGGTTGCGGGCAGGCGATTCGTCTTCCTCCTCATAAGTTGAATAGAAATAAGGCGTGTAGGCTTCGAACTCCGCAGCACAGGTATCGACCTGCTTAAAGACGGGTTCGATACCACATTTAATTCGATGTTCTCGCACTTGCAATTGCGAAACATTCCACCAGGAACCGAGCTGTTGATCAGAAAAACCTTCTCGTTTTGCCCTGTACAACAAATCTTGTGGGCAGCTTTCCATCTCGGAAAAGCTCCGTAGTTCTTTCTCGGTGAAGGTCAGTTCTTCCAAATGTCTTAGATACCAGAAATCGATCTGTGATAAATCGTGAATTTCATCAATGGTCATCCCTGAAAGTATCGCGTAACGTATGTAGCTGACACGATCTTCATTGGGAACAGAAAGTTTTCTGCGAATATGTTCGCCCGTCGGACGAGACTCAGACTCCCAGAGGTCGTTTTTCCCACCACCGAATCCGAAATGACCAACTTCCAACCCACGCATTGCTTTTTGGAAAGACTCTTTGAACGTTCGACCAATCGCCATCGTTTCGCCGACAGACTTCATTTGAACGGTCAGTTCGGAATTGGCATCTGGGAATTTCTCGAACGTCCAACGAGGATATTTTGTGACAACATAATCAATTGATGGTTCGAAGCAGGCAAGAGTTTCGCGTGTGATGTCGTTCGGGATTTCATCCAATGTATACCCGACCGCTAGCTTGGCAGCGATCTTTGCAATCGGAAAACCAGTCGCTTTCGAAGCCAATGCACTGGAACGGCTCACTCGAGGGTTCATTTCGATAATCGTCATGCGTCCGGTTTCGGGATGCACAGAGAATTGCACATTGGACCCACCGGTTTCGACACCAATTTCTCGCATGCAAGCAAAGGTTGCATCGCGCATTCTCTGGTATTCTTTGTCCGTCAGCGTCTGAGTTGGGGCAACGGTAATGGAATCGCCTGTGTGGACTCCCATCGGATCGAAGTTTTCGATGGCACAGATAATGACACAATTATCATTTTTATCCCGCATCACCTCCATCTCGTACTCTTTCCAACCGAGTAGTGATTCTTCTACAAGAATCTCACCAACCGGGGAAAGCAGAATGCCATTGCGTGCAATTTTATCGTACTCTTCACGATTGTAAGCAACACCGCCACCGGTGCCTCCCAAAGTGAAGCTGGCTCGGACAATCAAAGGCAGTCCCAGATCCTCCAAAGCTTCGCGAGCTTCGTCCATGTTATGCACAACGGCACTGCGAGGCACATCAAGTCCGATTTTTATCATCGCCTCTTTGAACGCATCGCGTGCTTCAGCTTTGACGATGACATCAGCTTTGGCGCCAATCATTTCAACGCCATATTTTTCAAAGATGCCTCGTCGGTGCAATTCCATCGCGGTGTTCAAACCGGTCTGCCCCCCCATTGTGGGAAGCAATGCATCAGGGCGTTCTTTGGCAATAATTTCTGCGACATATTCCCAGGTGATCGGCTCGATGTATGTTCGATCTGCCGTTTCCGGGTCGGTCATAATTGTTGCGGGATTGGAATTCACCAACACCACTTCATAACCGGCTTCTCGCAATGCTTTGCAAGCCTGGGTTCCTGAATAGTCAAATTCACAGGCCTGACCAATAACAATTGGACCGGAGCCGATGATCATAATCTTATGCAAATCGTCGCGACGTGGCACGGAGGGTGTACCTTTTCTAATTCTACAAAGTCTGTATCGATAGCCCAATAACGCTAGGAAAGATATCACCCTTTAGGCTTGTCAAAATTGCCTGAATGGAGGAATCATGATTCACTTGAAAATGGGCGCAAAATCTGAGTCAGATTAACACGCATTTCCATAGATTCAAGCCAAGCCGTTGCAATTCAAACTTCCTGTTGGCAATTTGTGACATTATTTTCCATTAAGACCTGAAAACATCAACGCTCATGGATGGTTGATTGTTAAACCTCAGCTTCTTAGTCTTAATGATTCATGCCCAGCGGCTTTGATAACCAAAGCTTCTGGATGCATTATTCTAGGCGATATTTACATTACTTCCAATTTNCGTCAGGAACTCCTATGCGAATGATTTCTGGTGCACTACTGCTTCTTAGTGCTGAACAAGCTTTCTCACATTCTTTGATGATTGGCTTCCCTAATGCTCAGCTGGCGAAGGAAATCCTTTACCCTGCCAGTATTATTCTGTTGATACTGGGAATAATTATGATGAGTTGGGGACTTGTTTCAGGTGAATTCCGACAAAAAAAATGCTGCTCTAAAAAANCTGGCCCAGTAAATAAATAAGCATCCATCCTTGGTTATATAAGCAAACTTAATTGACAGGCCGATCAAGCTACTGTATAAATAAATATTAATGTGGGGCTATATTCTNTTAGTCCTTTTATTTTTCGCTCTTCTCAGAGCTTCCTTCTTCAGGAGATGTTTCACTATGAAGTCGTTCAAAACGAAACGCGGTTTTACGTTGATTGAATTGCTGGTGGTCATTGCGATCATTGCAATTCTGGTCGCGTTGTTGCTTCCCGCAGTTCAACAAGCAAGAGAGGCAGCNCGCCGTTCCTCATGCAAAAACAACCTCAAACAATGGGGCTTGGCTTTGCACAATTATCACGATGTCTTTAGTACGTTCCCAATTGGTGCAGCAAGACAAAATGGATTTGGGGTTTCCTTTTACGCTGGCCTTCTTCCTTATGCAGAACAGGCACCACTGTTTGATCGCCTCTCCTTCGATGGAGCACATCCAGGTTGGACCGGTTCTGGAACCGGTGCGGCGGTCAATGGCCCTGCTGCCAACGGACATGTCATTCCCACAATGCATTGTCCTTCCACCCCCATGGATAAACTGGTCAGTGCCGGAGGAGGTTTCATGATTGACTCTCCTTCCTATGTTGGTATTAGTGGTGCGGTTGATGAGGACCGAGTCAGTTCCGCAGTACCTACTGTCGATACCGATGGATTTTCAGAACTTCGCCAACGCAATGGTTCGAACTGCTGCACTGGTGGCAAAACCTGGACTGGCTTTCATTCCGGCGGAGGGATGCTGGTAGCGAATGATTCCATTTCGTTAGCTAAAGCTACCGATGGAACATCCAGCACAATGATGATGGCCGAAATTTCAGACTTTATGTTTGATGCTGCAGGCAACAAAGTGGACACCCGAGGGGGAACCCCTCATGGATGGCTCATGGGCACAAGTGGTGGCGGACGCACAACAGGCTGGAATGGGCCTTCTGACCGTAGGTTTAACACCACTTCGGTTCGTTATTCCCCTGGAACAACTGATTACACTTTACCTGGAGTTGATAGAAATTACGGTCCCAATAACCCATTGAACTCCCCACATACCGGTGGAGTCCAGTGTGTCTTTGCAGATGGCCATGTTCAGTTTATCAGCGATAGCATCAACTTACCCACTCTGAAATATCTCTGTACTCGCGATGATGGTAGGGTCGTCGGAGAATTTTGATTCTAATTAACCTGTAAACCTTCCTGTCTGTAGTTTCCGACAGGGAGGTTTTTTATTTGCTTTTATCACTACATTCTTAACAGGATTAATAGTTCTGTAGCCCACAAAGGAGATAGACGTGCAACTTCGATTGATTCGCTTAACAGCTACCACAGCAATGCTTTGCCTCAGCAGTATGGTTTTAATAGGCTGTGGCGGGGGCAGTGATGGCTATGAGGGAGATACGGGAACTGTTTCCGGTGTCGTAAAACTCAACGGCAAGCCAATCACTGAAAAAGTCATTGTGACATTTCTTTCCAAAGAAGGTTTTTCAGCTTCAGGNCTGTCCGATAGCTCTGGAAAATACACTCTGCAATACAAACAAAGCCCGAACATTCCTATTGGGAAATATTCGGTCTCGATTAATTCTGGAGCTGGGGCAATTGCAGACACCAGAAGTCCTGAGGAAGTTATGAATGCAGCCATGGATGCAGATGNGAAAGCGAAGGATGCACCAGAAGTAAAATCTGAAATCCCAGACAAAGTCAAAAGCCCAGGAGGCAGCGGCATTACCAAAGATGTCGTCGCAGGAGAAAATCCGATAGACATTGAAATCTAGAATCCTGCCTACCTGATATAGAGTTTTATTAATTTACGACCTGCTCCTGTTGCATTCACAGAAGCAGGTCGTTTTTTTCATCTACTTGGCATCAATCAGATCTTCATGCATTGCTGGGATTGATTGTCGAACAATCCAATGCTTATCCACAGCAACATTGCTAAACTGGGACTTTTGCCCGTCAATCCAATCAATTTCAATCAGATCAATTTTAGTACTGTCTCCCAGTCCGAAAATTAATTGCTTTTCGTTACACGTTTCATAGCCATTGCCTGCGGTCAATTGCTGAGTCCAGGTTTTCCCTGCAATGTGAACACGAACGGTGGTACCGATTNGTTCACGGGCACAACTGGTGCCAATTAACTTCAATGAAACATAGTGCCCGGTACTCGGTGTTGTATTAGCCAACAAGGCAAAAGGTGCATCGAGATGCGAAACAATGAAATCCTGTTTTCCATCTCGATTCCAATCGAGAACAGCTAACCCACGTCCAAGAACTTTTTGAGAAAAGAAAGGGCCTAGCTTATCGGGAGAAACTTCCTCAAACTTCCCACCCAGGTTTCGAAAAAACTGTGGTCGCATTAAATCTGGCTCTCCGGTTGCAAATGTACGATCTACGTGCCCATTGGTCACAACAATATCCAAGTTTCCATCCAGTTCCGCATCAATAAACTGTGCCCCAAAGCCCAGCATGTAATATCCTGAATCCTGAAGATTCGTCGTGCGGGTTGCATCTGTAAACAGTCCTAAATCATCCTGTAAGTAAAGCGTGTTTGCATCAGCATAAAAATTTGTTGCAAACAAATCGAGCATTCCATCCTGATTTGTATCTCCAACTGCGATCCCCATCGTTGCCTGTGTCTGTCCTGCCCAGTTAAAAGCCAGTCCACTAATCCCTGCATGTTCCTTGAAGCGTATTTTGTCTTTCGACATTTCCGTGGGAGTGAACAGAAAGTTGGATGCCGTATCGTTACCTACAAAAACACTCAGTTTCCCTGATTGATCAAAATCAGAAATGAGAAGCCCTAAGCCCTTAGCATCTGCAACATCCAGACCAGCTTCGACTGAAACATCCCGAAAAGACCCATCACCCCGGTTCAGGTAAAGTCGATCCATTGTCCCGGGAAACATGGTCGGGGCACAGGAGCGTAGTTGACCATCTTCAGTTTTGCAGGATCGTTTGGCGACTGTTTTTCGATCCAAATAATTGACAACATACAAATCAGCTAGTCCGTCTTGATTGAAATCGCCAAAGCCTGCACTGAGAGACCACTGATCCCCCGCGGTTTGTGATAACGCAGTCACATCCGTGAAAGTGCCGTCTCCATTATTGTGATAAAAAGTGTTCTCGTACAAATTGCAAATGTACAAATCAGGGTAGCCATCGCTATTAAAATCACCAGCGGTTACTCCCTGACTAAATTGAATATCGCCCAGGCCCGCTTGCTCAGTTACCTCTTTGAACTTACCATTTCCAAGATTCTTAAAAAGTCGATCTGGATAATTTCTGTCACCACTTCGATTCTTCCACTGGCATCCTTGAGAAAGGTAAATATCGGGCCAGCCATCCAGATTGTAATCCAGCACAGCCATGCCTGCTCCGGTTGTGTCAAAAATATGCTCCAGCCCCACATTCTCTTCCAAAGAATTGATGTATTGAAATTCAATTCCAGCTTTGATGGCATTATTCGTAAACTGTGGAGAAGAATAATTACTGACACCAGCCAGTAACGGCTGAGAATTCTGTTTAATTCCTCGGCTCAAATCAGGAAGTGGATTGTTCAATAAATCCGTAACAAAATCGGCCTGTGGTGAATCATGAAATCGATTGACTACAAATGCCTCAGATCTTGAGCTCACAATCAATTCTTCAGCCCAGACTGGAGGGTTCTCTATACGTAAAGCCATTTCAGTCCAAGCAGCCACTTCGAGCAAACGATGTTGTTTTGCTAGAATTTTTGTCACTTGATGGATAATATTATAATCTCGATTTCCCTGTAATTCCCCAAACATCGTCTGTAAATCGCTCAACTGCTTAGCTCGATCAAACATGTCCTGTGCAGCCTGTTGCCCTTTGACTTCTGCAAGCACCTGAGAGAGTTCATAAGTTGCAGCAACATGATGGGGATGCCTGAGAATGACTTCACTCAGGCATCGAATCGCTGCCTGAGGCTGCTTATTAGCCCTGGCCCAAGTTGCACGTGCACGCCAAATCTCAGGATGAAAATCTAACTTATCCGAAATAGATTGGTCCCAGGTGAGAAAACTATCGTTATCTTCTAACGCAAATATCTGTCCGATCCGGCCTTGTGCTTCTGCATTTTCTGGATGAGCAGCCACAATTTCCAGCAAGAGTTCTTTTGCTTGTTCGGTTCGATTTTGAAGCAAATGGATTCTCGCTCGCCCTAGTAAAA
>JAESQE010000126.1 GCA_016765335.1 Planctomycetaceae bacterium | reverse complement strand
ATTTCCAGAGCAGCTTCACAGGCAGGCAATGGCCCCTGCGACAAGGGAACTGGCCAGCCCCAAAAACCAAGTGCAGAATCACCCTGAAAATCTGCAATCACCCCGTCATGCTTAATAATGTTCTGTGTCATGATCCCTAAAGCATTGCTTACTTTTTCAAGCAATACTTTCAAGTTTTCCTGCCCTTTTTCTACCACACGAGAATAGCCACGCAGATCGCAGAACAGAATTGCGGTTTCGCTTTCGGTTGGTTCCAGCGACATATCATTATTCTTCTTTTCAACTGATTTCATCACCGCAGGTGAAAAGAATTGACGAATCCCCGCAAACCGATCTTCAAGCATTAAAACCTTACGAATTGCTTTTAACATCTGTGCAACTAATTCGGTAAATGCAACATCTCCATTGAGATCTTCAGTTGTTAGATGACTTGGCATTGCCAAATCTTCCCCAAATCGTCCAGCTGCATACACACACCAATCATGAGCATCATCAGATTGAATGGGAGTACAGAAGGACCACCTCCCGTTACCGGTATTCTCATTGAGCAGTCCTTTATTTTGAGTTTCATTTCGAATTTTTAAGACAGACTTTGATTTCGCAATCGCAGCCACAATCATGGGGATATCAATTGCAGTTTCCTGTTTTCTCGCAAGAGACTTCTTAGCTAATATCTTCGGACTTTTCCTAGCTTTGAGATCTGGGAGACTGCATTCTAGAAGTACAATCATATCTGCATGCAAAATGACTTTGGAAAGGATATCTATCACATGCTGGGCAAGATGTTTTTCGGAACTCGAAGTCCAAAGTGTGCTCGTGCAAGAAGAGACCAGCTCTGCACGAAGATCTGCAAGACGCAATGCATACTGTGTTTGCTCGCCGGGTCGATCTGGCGTTTGGCTCAGCATTGTTCTCACTTCGGAATCTTCATCGGTTTCAACAATACGGAAATGCGTTTTCCCAATTTGAAATTCCCCGCCGACGTCTAGCTTGATTTTCTTGTAAGACCGACCATGTGCAATGATCGGATTGCAGGCATTCTCCAGACAAGTGACATGATATTTACCATTTTCCCAATGAATGTCTGCATGATCACGAGAAACTTCAAGATCCCAGAGGACCCCCTGGTTCGATTCGGAAAATCTACCGATCCGAACTTTAGATTGGTGAGACAGTGGATACTCCCATTTCTGAGGCGGTTCAGGACCAACAGCAATGAGAAGTGGCATGTTTTTCTTATTCTTAAATGAGATGACCGATGACCGATGACCGATGATAAAGCTGGGGCGAGATAAGAAACGTATTGAATCGCTCTTAACTACAGAAAGCGTCTCTAGATACATTACAATTTACGTGATGATTCTGAAATGTATGCAAATTCTGTAAAATCTTGTATCCTACGATGCAAAATTACGTTTAATGAAGCGTACTACCATTTCATTAACTCACAATGAGCTACCTACTTTTGATGTAAAGTAATTATAATGCCTTTGAGAATACATTCCAAACTGATCACAAATCGTCCCACTGGTGTGCTTGCTTTGGGTTGCCTGTTAGTTTTTATCGGGACCAGCCTGTTCTCAGCTTCAGCTTTACATGCAGAAGACAAACAACCCGCCTCCCAGGCATTGATTCTCCAGCAACTGCGAGCCGATCCGCATCGAATTCTGGGGGTTCAAAAAGGAGATTGCAAAAAGTGTCACTCGTCCGAAGTCGCTGCCTGGATGAAAACCACTCACTACCAATCCGCAGACTTAAGACTTCGGACCTTTACGGGGAACACAAAGAAGTATGCCGATGCATTAGGAATTCAGCAGGCCGAACTTCTGAAGAACTCTCTTTGTGCAAGTTGCCATGCCACTCAATCGGTTGTCGAGGGACAAATTCAAGTCATCTCGGGAGTCTCATGTGAATCGTGCCATGGTGGCAGCGGCGGAAAAGATGGCTGGCTCAATAGACATCAGTCGTACCATGCATCAAAAGTCGTCCCTCGTGAACAGGAAACCGAAGCCCATCGTAAAGCTCGCCTCAAACACTGCGAGGAATCCGGAAAGTTACTTTCAAATAACATTCAAGGATTGGCAAAGAANTGCCTCAGCTGTCATTTAATTAACAACGAGAAATTGATCGCATCTGGTCATAAGGCAGCAAGTGCTTACGATTTTGTGACTTGGTCGGACGGGGAAGTTCGTCATAATTTTCATCTCAATAAAGAAGTCAACGCGAAGGCTCCGACGCTTTGGTTAGATGAAACAAAAAGTAACCCCGAAAACCGAAAGCGACTGAAATTTGTCCTCGGTGCGATGACGCAATTGGAGTCTGCATTACGCAGCAGAGCGACCATGATAAAACCTGCTGTGATTCCTCAAATAGGTGGCATCGCAGCTGCTGCCAATGGAAAGATTGCACAAATCAACGCCGTTGCAGGTACAGAAGAAACTCAAGCAGTGGCTGCAATTGTCACGCCCCTTCTAGGATTACTTTTTGCCCCCCTGCCAGATGATCAAGAAAGATACACCACAGCTGCGGACAAAGTGGCCCAGTTAGCTAAGAAGTTTTCGGAAAGTCATGATGGTAGCAAGCTGAAGAATCTTGATACGATCTTGCAACNTTCGCCCGCTCATTACTCAGAGCAATATAAAAAGAAGTACGGTTCGAATTAACATTGTTTGAGCAAAACAACGACTTGCCAAGACGCTTCCGCACTGATAGAAACTGAGCAGATGGACCAGACGACCTCGATACGGCGCCCAAAACGGTGGGACGTACCTTTCTGTCGAGACTTTTCTTCTTACCGAGAAATGACTGACAATGACGTCGAGTGGATTCTCACACATTCTCCGTTTTCTGATCTTGATGCTGACGGATTTCGGCGTTCACTTCCTCTGCACGATATCCTTAAAAATGATTCTCGGATTCGAGACTGCAAAGCAGGTGATATTCTTGTCAGGCAAGGTGACTGGGGAAATTCTGCCTTCTTTGTTCTTGAAGGCTCCGTTCGAATAGACCTCGGCGTGGGGAAGGAATCGCTAACACAGTCTCTGCCAGATCATACCAGTCAAACAAAAAAAGGATTCTTTCAGACGATTGCTCAACTTTGGAATTCTCATCCCGAACCAGAATTCCGAGACACGAACAATTCATCATCCGATTCCAGCACTGTGAAGACTGCGGAAACTCGCATCTTTTTGCAAGATGTTCCCGTTGTTTTGGATCAGTACCATACTGCTCAAATTGAAGCAGGCCAATGGTTTGGTGAACTCGCAGCTCTGGGAAGAACGACTCGGACTGCGACCATTTTTTCGGAAGGCACGACGAAAATACTGGAAATTCGCTGGCAGGGTCTGCGAGACATTATGCGGTTCGACAAAGACGGTCGCCTCAAGCAGTTTCTTGAAGATGATTTTCGTGAACATGCCATGGCTGCGTTTCTCCGCAACGTACCTCTGTTCTATAATTTAACAACTGCCCAAATGGAGCGATTGTCATCAGAAGTTCGTTTTGAAACCTACGGGGAATACGACTCGCCTAAACCTTTCAAAAACCTGGCAATGGATTCGCAGGATGGTGCCTATTCACAAGAACCACTCATTGCCTCTGAAGCAGAACTACCCAAAGGCTTGCTTCTGATTCGAAGTGGCATGGCCCGTGTTGTCAAAAAGGAACACCACGGATATCGAACCGTTGGATACCTCACTCCTGGTCATGCTTTCGGACTAGATGAAATCCTGAAAAGTATTGAGACGGGCAAGGAAGTTCCTCTGAACCATTCGATAAGAGCAATCGGGTACTTGAACGTCATTGTTGTTCCCACCCCCCTTGTCCAAGAAGTATTACTGGGGCAACCGGGAATGAGAGCCACCGAGANGCAAATTGAAAAACAGCCCAGCGAGCAGTTGATCAATTACCTGGTAGATAATTCCTATGTCCAAGGTAGCTCGTCAATGGTCATCGATTTATCGCGATGCACTCGATGTGACGACTGCGTTCGAGCCTGTGCAAAAACTCACGACAACAACCCCCGCTTCATTCGGCACGGTCCAATTTCTGGCGATTATATGTTTGTCAATTCCTGCCTGCATTGTGCAGATCCTGTTTGCATGATCGAATGCCCCACTGGTGCCATTCGAAGAGACCTCAAGCAAGGGATCATCTTTATCAACGAGCAAACATGCATTGGGTGTGTACAATGTGCAAACAATTGTCCGTTTGATGCAATTCGAATGGTTCAAATTCGAGACGAAAACGGAAAGTTCATTTTAGATAAAGCAAATTCGAAACCTTTGATGCAAGCCACGAAATGCGATCTATGCATTAGCTCAAGCCAAGGCCCTGCCTGCGTCAATGCCTGCCCTCACGATGCTTTGTATCGAATCAACCTGCAAGAACAGAGTTCATTGGAAGGTACGCTGTCTACATGAATCGCCTAGTCGTCCGGCGGATTAGAAATTTTTCTATTCTTGCAATCATATCAACAGCCTTGATCTGGATCGAATCAGAATTGTCAACTCAATTGGTTCGCACCATCTTTTTAACGGGATGGAGCTTGCTTGTTGTTGTACTGCTACTGGCAGCGTACCAGATACGCAAGAAAATTCCGATGATCAACCTGGGAACTTCTTCGGCCTGGATGCAATTTCACATTTACGCAGGCCTTCTTACATTTGTTCTATTTTTTCTGCACACAGGCGGNAAGCTTCCCGGGAATTTGTTCAACTCATTACTTGCCGTCAGNTATCTCACCTTATTCTTCAGTGGATTGGTCGGCTTGTTTTTAACCCGAATCGTGCCTGCACGTTTAACGCATCGGGGCGAGGAAGTTATTTTTGAACGGATGCCAATTTATAGAAATCGTATTCGCAAAGAAGTTGAAACTCTGGTTCAAACCGAAATTGAAACTGAAGACGATTCAAATGTCACATCTGTTGTCTTGAAGAGTCTCTATGAAGATCATTTAAGTTTATTCTTCAGTGCCCCTCGAAACATTTTTTCTCATCTTGCTCAAAGTAGAATTCCACGAAAAAAACTGCTCCGATTTTTAGATTACCAAAAACAGATCCTTAACGAGGACGAAAACAAAATACTCGCTGAAATTCAGGAATGGACAATCATCAAAGACAACCTGGATTACGCTTATGCGATGCAGGGTAGCTTGAAACTGTGGCTATTCATTCATGTTCCATTAACTTATATACTGATCGTTCTGGCCGTGTTTCACGTTGTCATTATTTCTGCATTTACTGGAGGCGGAGGCACAATATGAAAAAGCTTCTCCAGGAAATGGGATGGAAAAAAAGCAATTACGAGCAACCACAAAGAAATTACGTCTGTGGATTGCACTCCAAAGGGGAACCCTGCTCTGCTGGCCCAACAAGCAAGGGGGCGTGTCCTTTTGCCGGGCAATGCAAACCTGTACGCAGCCTGATGAGCAAAAGAAGAATCACGACTGTTTCCATTGCGATTGGAACATTATTTTTCTGCGTGATTCTATTTGGGTTCTCTGCTTTCCGACCAAACGTATCTCCAGGAGACCTGACATTTCAACACGGAAATCTAAATTCTGATTGTGCAGCTTGCCACAGTTCAGCAGAAACTGGTTTATTGAACTGGGTCACGACTGTCCCCAATAACTCGATTGCGTTATCTGATAGTAAACGTTGCATCAATTGCCATCAACAGCTTGGCAAGTCTCCTTTTCACGCTCATGGAAAACCTATTGATGAACTAGCAGAGCTGACCAATCTGATCAAAACATCTGTTGGAAAACAACCAAAGCCNCCCAACGCAGCCTTACACAAAGATCTTGCTTGTTCAACATGTCACCAGGAACATAATGGGAAGAGCTTCAACATCTCGAAGCTTTCTGATACACAATGTCAAAGCTGTCATGCTGAGCAGTTCGAAAACTTTTCGCATGGACACCCCGATTTAAAAGAGTATCCCTACGCGAAACGTTCACAAATTTATTTTGATCATGCTAAGCACTACCAACAGTATTTTAATCCGTCCGAATTCAAACGCCAAATGCCCAATGGTGTTGTCCCTGAATCTTGTAATTCGTGTCATCAAGCCGACGCATCTGGACAATTTATGCAAACCAGGAAATTTGACACAATGTGCGCCAGTTGTCACCAGGATGAAATCATTGATATTGACTATCCCGGGATCGCATTTTTCGCAATTCCTGCAATCCAAGTAGATCAATCACGCAATAGCAACGAAAACAATAAGCACAGTGATTTACTCAAACGATGGCCTTCTCAAAGCAATGGGCCAGTAATAAAAACGATTCCGCCATTTATGGAGTTACTATTACGAAGTGATCCTCAATACCAAAAAGCAGTCGAAGCACTTGGCGACTCTGCATTCAGTCAATTAACAGAACTCGCAACCACTTCCCCTGATGCTGTTGCAGGATATCTGATGTCAATCGAATCCTTACTGAATGACGTTTCGAATCTTGGAGAAACTGCCATCAGAAACCGAATAGGCAAAAACTATGCTTCACTATCACAGATGAAGCCTTCCATTATCGAATCAATTATTACGTTGAATCAAAGACGATTATTAATTTCCAGCCAGATTGCTAATCAACTGCCAGCGGGCATTCATTCCGAGCGTGTATCTGCCAGTGAGTCTTCAAAAGGTGGAGGCTGGTACATTCAGAATAGCGATTTTTCGATTCGCTATCGACCAACCGGGCATTCAGACCAACTGATTAAAACATGGCTCGAACAGGGACTCGAAGCAGGAACCAGTACTGCAAGTCTGCTGAAAGGTTCGGCACCAGATCTTCCGATGAAACAATTCTTTGAATTACTTTCCAATCCGTCTGCTTCGGGATCACAACAGATTGCTGGTCCGATTGCCTCAGGTCGCTGCCTGCTTTGCCATTCAGTCGAATTCAATCCAGTTACCCGAAAGAACTCGATTCATTGGGGACCATTTAATCCGCAGGCAGAGGTAAAGAGTCTGACTCACTTCTCGCACAAACCTCATTTAACAACAGGAAACACCGAGCAATGCACCAGTTGTCATAAACTATCAACTGATTCTTCTATGAATGATCCGTTTTATCGCTCAGAGTATTTCAAAAAATCACAACCAACCGCAGCATGGACAATACAAACAGATTCGACAAATGGTCTCTCGTGTGGATTCTCTGCCATCGATAAATCTTCGTGCACAACATGTCATAGCAAAAACAAAGCGGGAGACAGTTGCCTGAAATGCCATAATTATCATTCACATACCAAGTAGCTTGCGGGCCAAGTTGTGAAGTGATGATTCAAGCCTGTTTACGTGAGACTGCAATACGGCATCGCTGAATATCAATATCCAGTACTTTCACGCGAACCACATCACCTAAAGAAACCACGTCACTGGGGGATTGTATGTACTCGTTGGCAAGTTCCGAAATGTGAATCAAGCCATCCTGGTGCACACCCAGGTCAACAAAGGCGCCAAACTTTGTGACGTTGGTAATTACGCCTTCAAGGATCATCCCGACCTTCAAATCGGTCAAATCATTAACCCCTTCAGCAAACTTCGCCACTTTAAATTCACTTCGCGGATCACGCCCGGGCTTCGCCAACTCTGCTATAATATCCTCAACCGTAGGTAGTCCACAATCTTCGTTGACAAACTCCTGAGCGTTGAGTTTCGCAGCCAACTGTGAGTTACCTACCAGTTGACTGGTTTCAACATTCAATTTAGCCGCCATCTTTTCGACCACGCGGTAACGTTCTGGATGGACAGCTGAGTTATCTAAAGGTTGCAGTCCGTCGTGAATTCGTAAAAACCCAGCTGCTTGTTCAAAGACTTTACGCCCCAGCTTAGGTACTTTCATCAGTTGTTTCCTGTTCTTAAACCGTCCATTCAAATCTCGATATTCGACAATTCGATCAGCCAATCTGGGACCAATTCCAGCCACATGAGCCAGTAACGAACTGCTAGCCAGGTTGACATCAACACCAACAGAATTAACGCACGACCGAACTTCTCGATCTAAACTGCGTCTTAGCAATGTCTGATTCACATCGTGCTGATACTGACCAACCCCTATTGATTTGGGATCAATTTTGACCAGCTCAGCCAGCGGATCCTGAAGGCGGTGAGCAATACAAATTGCACCTCGGACGGTCACATCCAATTCGGGATACTCGCGCGTTGCCAATTCGCTAGCCGAATAAATCGAAGCACCCGATTCACTGACGATCACCTTGGTAGGCGTCTGCTCTTCACCATTGCCCAAGCAGTATTCTTTGAGCAAGTCACTGACAAACGCATCTGTCTCACGGGAAGCGGTGCCGTTTCCAATGGCAATGAGTTTGATTTCATCGCGTGAAATTAATTCTCGCAGCTTCGATGTTGCACCATCAATATCCTTACGAGGAGGAGTTGGGAAGATGGTACAGCTCTCTAAAAATTCCCCGGTTCCATCAGCAATTGCAATTTTGCATCCGGTGCGAAAGCCTGGATCAATTCCCATCGTAACTCGCGGACCTGCCGGAGCTGCCAAGAGGAGTTCACGCAGATTATTTGCAAACACTCCAATCGCTTCATCGTCTGCCCGCTCTTTAAGCATTTGCAACGTCGTCGATTCGATAGCAGGTAACAACAAACGTTGATAACAATCTTGAGCCGTTTCTAGTAATTCTGCATGAAACTCAAACTGTCGATCCAGCGACAGCATCGGTTTGAGCTTGCGAAGCACGTATTCATCATCCAGCTCAATTCCCA
>JAESQE010000125.1 GCA_016765335.1 Planctomycetaceae bacterium | reverse complement strand
GAAGCTTCTGCAACATCGTTCCTTCAGCATAAGGTGCAGCTCCTGTGAGCATGTGATAAGCGGTACATCCCAAGGAATAAATGTCACTTCGCACATCTACCTGACGGGGGTCGCGAGCCTGTTCTGGAGAAATATAATCGAACGTTCCCAATGTGGTTCCCGAAACAGTCAGGTCGTTGGACTGGTTTTCAACACGCGATTTGCGAGCAAGTCCCCAGTCAACCAGCTTGGCTCGACCAACTGGTGTCATGATAAGATTTGAAGGCTTGATATCACGATGCACAACCCCTGCTGAAGCCGTATGTTTTAACGCAACCGCAATTTGCAGTATAAAGTTAATGGTCTCGTGAGGGTCAATACACTTCTTTTCACGGATCAATTCGCGAACAGTTTTACCTTCGACAAATTCAAAAGCGATGTAGTGCAAATTATGTGCTTCGCCAATTGCATAAACTCTCGCGATATTGTCGTGATCCAAGCGAGCAGCTGCCCGGGCTTCGTTCTCAAATCGTTTGACCGCAGAACTATCATTGGAATATGGAGAGAGGATTTTTAATGCGACCGTGCGATCTAAATCTTCATCATGTGCCCGAAAAACAGCCCCCATGCCTCCTGCACCGATACGCGACTCCACAACGTAAGGTCCAAGCTTTGTACCAACTGGCAAACTGGCCTGACCATCGTGGCTATCGGTGGGGAAAAGGTGCCCAATTGTTGATGATTTAGAACCACCAGCCGAGCCCCCATCGTCTTCAGACGCACCCACACCACGACCGGGACGTATCACCGTGGCAGGAGATAACCCGTCCGGTTTGTAAGCGGTATTCGGAATGTCTTGACCCGATGATGACATATGAACCGTATTGAAAAAGGAACTCAGCCGCAGATTCATTCTACAGCTAAAATACTGAGATACTCAAAAGAAAAGGGCAACTGAAATCCTCATTGAATCGCTGAAATTAATACGGCTACTCAACCCCACTGGTGAATTTATTACTGCCCGTCTCCAATAACCACAGCGACCCCCCCCACCTCAAGGGACAGAATAATCCATTAATATCGAGGAAGTAACCCTGATTTGTGGAGACTGGTTTCATGCAATTCTACTTGGTAAATTCAAGATTGAGGTACAGAAAAGTGGAATTTTCTACCGAGTAATAGAGATTTTACACCCCTGATTCCCATTATTCTGTACGTCATTCTGCTCTTTCCTGTTGGATCACAGACAAAACTATAACAAACAGTCTAAGCCCCCAGAATCAGCCAGCACGAAATACTGGCAAAGCGTACACTCCCTGATTGCAGGCAACCTCTAATAATTGGCTCTCTCCCTTACGAAGGGGGAGTTAGAGGGGGGTTTTGAACTGTTTTTTATCACCAGACAGTATTCGAGAACCTCTGGAATTCAATTAATAGAAGCCCCCTGCAAAAAAAAATTTAACTTTGCCTTTTAGATGAGCTTCGTATAAAATCTACAGAGCAATTTGTGCACCATTTGCTGCTGACTGGCAGTTTATCACTCATTGAAATCAGCTACATACAATCAATATTCAAAGGAGATTCAATTGTTTAATCGATGCACACTATCCTCAGTCGCCGCGATGTGCCTGGCGATTCTGGTCGGATGCAACACTTCCCCGGAAGGCGGCTCAATCACTGGCGGCCCCGAAACTGCGTCACTGCCCGCTGAATCCAATGTGACGAACGTTTTCTACAGCTCAGGCGAAACAATTACAATAAAAGTGCCTGAGATGCATTGTCCATTTTATTGTTATCCCACGGTGAAAGAAACGCTGACCGAACTGGGGGGCATCGAGAATATTGATCTCGTTTCCCAAAAAGAAGAAGACAAAATTGATGATCCCCGAATCATCATAAAACTCAGCGAAGATTTTGACTGGACCAACGCAACAAAAGCTCTTGAAGAAGCTGGTTTCAGAGGAGCTACAGTTGTCGCAAAGGACTAGATAGGCGATTTTGAAAAACTCATCCGGCGAGCAGGAGTTTCTGAATCTGTTAGCGAAACCCAGNAGNGTNACGCGACTGCGGAACCANNTTGTGCTGATNTTCTTCGTGTCTTTGAGTCTTNGTGGTTCCTGTTTTTTANCACNAAGGCACNAAGANANAAANNAAGAAANNANGANTCGTTGGCCGTCTCACCCTCCCGCAGGAGATGTGGGATTTCGGCTTCATACGTGACTCAATTTGCCAGATTTTGAAGACGAGCAGGTAAAAACCTTGCAAATTCTAACACCTCGACCCCCAGACACTACCCCAACATGCTAGATCCTAAATGGTTTTTCAGGACCGACTACCTAAGCAATATCGTCCGAATAATCCCAAGCCGAGGTGCCCGTGTGGCATCCCCCAAAAAAATGTCTGCACTTCCCTTAAATGAAGGCATGAAAAAAGCCTCGTAGATAACTACAAGGCTTCTTTTCATTAATAAAGGTGCGAGCGGGATTCGAACCCGCGAATAATGGATTTGCAATCCATCGCCTTAGGCCACTTGGCCACCGCACCGGTATTATCTGTATTAGCTAAATAGCTGCTACAAACCTAATAATCGGCAAATCTCGCCGATACCCTCAATGAATTCTCAGGAAATCAACCAAAACCTCAGTAATTCGTCATAACTCTTTTCATTGATGCATGTTATGGATTTCCACGTCAGTAGCGGAATGTTAGCATAGATACTATTGGGGAATCAAGTAAAGGGAGAGGAGTTTTCGGGATTCTGACAATTCGGACTCAATGATTTTTCAACTTCTGGTACTCCAAACCCTTCATCTCGGTGGTAAAGTACGAAATTCACTGTCAAGATGGGGAGAGTGACTCGTTTATCTTTCTCAGGCCGATGTCGTGCAAAAAATTGCAGGCATTAAGCCCCGTTACAGGGAATGATATGCATTGAGTCCGAAGTTTAACTTGTTGTGTCTGGAACGACACACTGTAGACCAAGATGGTTCTTTATGATTTTGAATAGATAGAGAAGAGAACAGACGCATGGCTGATTCGGATCAAAGCCAAATTGAGAACCAGAATGATCAGGTTCCTGAAACAGAAGAAGTATTGATTGAACGGGCGCGTGGAGCGTTATCAAACTGTAATTGGGTCATTGGGGAATGCGCAACCCAGTGGACAGAGAAATACGCAAAAGGGCGAACGGATGCCGATTTTGGCAATCAAATTGGCCTTTCTGCAGACCAGATTTTTCAGCGAAGGCGAGTTTGGGAAACATTTAATGATGTTCGAAGTGAGTACGAAAACCTGAAATGGTCTCACTTTTATGTCTCATTGAACTGGGACGATTCAGCGGAATGCCTTAGCTGGGCCGTAGAGAATCAAGCAACAGTGGCTCAAATGCGTGCCTGGAGACGCTCGGTGCATGGCGAAGATTTGACAGAACAACCCGATCCACTGGCAATGCAAGCTCTCGATTTCAGTCCTGAAATGGTCAGAGATGCCGAAGGCAATGCTGCTTCAGGAGTTCCTTTTGAATCAACCGATTCGGGCGAATTGGTGGGGGCCTCTTCAGGCGAATCCTCGCCGTATTCTCCTTATCGCAAAGATGCTCGTGGTCCTGGTCCAACCGACGGTTCAGCAGAGGAACCCGCATCAACCGCAGTCGCGGCTCCGCCTTCAATGACTCCTCAAAGGGTTGTCAAACGAGCCTTGGGTGGGATGCACCGAATTCAACAACTGTTGGAAGAACTGACTGATGAAGACTACAACGAATTGACTCCAGAAATAATCAATCAGTTGTGGGATGCTCATGAAGAATTGGGACGCAGTATTAAAAGGCAGGCTTAATGGCGTCTGTAGTTTTCAATTAAGAGCACCTCTAAAAATTCATTCTCCCCCTTACCCAAGGGGAAGTACCAATTAATAGAAGTTCCCT
>JAESQE010000124.1 GCA_016765335.1 Planctomycetaceae bacterium | reverse complement strand
GGCCTGCTGATAGAGCGAAAACCGTGTTCAAACAGCTGTCCTTTGAGGGACAAGGTTGTTTTCCACTGAGATTCCGACTGGAATGGTCGCGTTTCATGGATGAGGCATTTCTCTCTGTTTTACTTTGACGGACACAAAATCTGAGTGTATGAATCACTCACAATACTCACGAATCAAAGCCTGAAAAGGCGATTGAGCGTATCTGGAAAGGAATCCGGTATGCCAGGCCATGCGTGGCGGCTGCTAGTTGCAGGACATCTGAACCTGGATGATAATCTTTGGGAACTCGCCTTGGCTGGGGATGAACAACACGAGATCATCCGAGATGCAACTCTGTCTGCTTTTGAGCTGATGATTGAAGCAGCTGTCGAAACTCCCGTCGATTTGCTGTTACTCACAGGCACTTTGTGTACCGAACATCTCAGCTTGAGAGCCTGTACAACTTTTCGTGATGGCGTAGAATTATTGCTTGAAGAAGGTATCCCGGTTGCCTGGGCGCCTATTGATTTTCAGGAAGTGGAAACACTGCAAAAGCTGGATTGTTTACCCGCAGGAATTTCAGTGCTTGATGCAGAAAATGGACAGCACTCTATCGAACTGGATGCATCACAAGAAACCTCATCAGGTGCGGAAACGATGCTCGGTACTGTTTATTGTGAGCTGATTTCTGCAACACAAATTGACGTCAGCCAGCAGCAAGATTCCAGCGACAGTTCCCCACCGGGCTTGTCTCATATCGGCATCACTCATCATGCGATTGGACATCTTTCCGCATCGCAGGATGTCGTCAACACAGAAGATGAAAAATACCAGTTAATCATTTCAGGAGAATCACAGCGGCGGCAAACAATGCGTCATCAAAACACGCTGTATCATTCGCCGGGGGCTTTGCAGGGGTTATCAAGTCAGGTCATCGGACCGGGTTGTGCAACGTTGATTGAAATAGATTCACAAGATGGGATCGAACTGTATCCGATCAAAACATCGGTTGTGCTTCGCCAGAANATCAAGCTGGTTGTTCAACAAGAAGAATCGTTGGAGGAACTACTTCAGCGAGCCGAGCAAGAACTTTCTGAATTGTTAGNCAGCGATCCCCCAGGCCCTGAACAGCTATTACATCTGAGTTGGGAAGTTCGAGGGCCGCATACAGTTCTGCTGCAATTTTCGTCACCGGAATTACAGGAATTTATCTCTTCGCTGCAACCAATCAAAGATGTCTGCATTGTGCANGAAGTAATGTTCGCGGCACTGCCAACAAGTGAGAATTCTGAGCAAAGCGAAACTGATGAAGAAGAAACCAGCGAGCAGTTTCTTCGTTTACTCGCAGAACAAAACGCAAATCAAACAGCTTTAAATATCGAAACGCTTCAGCAAAGTTTGGGGAGTAATTCTCTGCCCGCATTTAAGTTACTGAGCGAAGTTCCTCACAACGAACTGTGCCACCGGGCAACGGAAATAGGGCTACTTGCAATGCAAGACAAATTACTCGAAGCCGGATAAGTCGAAGAGTAATCGTGTTCAGAGAAAATAACTCATCAACAAACAACACATACAAATGCAAAAGTCATATACAGGAAAGAGACCAGGGAGCGGTCGATGAAAATTACGGATATCATGATTGAACAGTTCGGGAGCTGGAATGATTTACTGCTTCCGGTTCGCAAAAAGGGTCTCAGCTTAATCCACGGACCAAACGAAGCTGGGAAATCCACACTGATGCGATTCATTCGCGGGGTACTTTACGGCTACCCAGTAGCTGGATTAATCACTTCTGAAGGTGGTCAGGGAACAACCGGCTGGGGAGGGTCTTTGCGGACCAAGCACCGGGGAGAGCATTACGAACTGACTCGCCGAATCGAAGAAAATGGCAGCCAGGTCTTTCGAGTAAATCACAAAAACAAGACTATTTCTCATGAAAAGTATGAGGAAAAGATCTTGCAAAATATTAATGCGGATGTGTATCGCACGATTTACACATTGGGCCTAAAAGAACTACGAGAACTGGCAACACTGCAATCTGAACACGTCAGCGACTACATTTACGGCACCTCCTTGGGCGCGGTCGGGCAACAGTTGTTGAATTCAGGACATCAGGTGAGCCAGTACTCGAAAGATCTTGCTGATGAACAACAAGGCCAGGGGAAATTGTTCGATCTTTCTGACCAGTACAATTCCCTGCAACAAGCCTTGGGCCGAGCAGACAATGTGTTGACGCAATATGAGCTGGGCGTCACAAAACAGAAAACACTACAAAAAACACAAGCCGATCAAAAGCATCGACTCGAACAATTACAACACGAGCAAAAAAACTATCAGTTTTTGGCCCGAGTATGGAAACCGTGGAAGCGTCATCGCGAATTAATGGTCGTAAAGAAACAACTCGATGCACTGGCAGGATTCCCTCAACAGGGTTTGAACCAACTCGAAAAGTTGGAACAGAATATTGCATCGGCGTGCCAAAAACAGAAAGCCCTTCAAAAGCAGATTTCAGAGATTAAAACGCAGCTTTCAGNGGATCGCAAGCAATACAGGTTACGGGAACACGCCAGCGGAGTGCGGGCTTTGATTGACCTCAGAGGAGTTGTCGAAATCGCTGAGCGACATCTTTCAAGTCTGACCGCAGACGCCACACTGATTAAATCAGAACTTGATCAAAAAATGGATTCGGCTGATTTCGCGTGGTCGCTGGACCATCTCGAAACAGTTGATACTTCGCCTCAGGCTCATCTGGAACTGGTGACGCTGGCTCGTAAATATCAAACAGCATTGAGACGCCGAGCAAGATATCGGAATCGTTATCAAAAATTGGCAGATGCGAATCACAATCGGCAAATCGAATTGCAGGAACAGTTTAAACAACTAAACATCACTTCGATTGATCAAGCCATTGAAAAAGCGAACCAACGACTTCGTGAAATCGAAACTCTAGCAATAATTAGAGTCCAGGAAGTCGAATATGATCAACGAATCCGAAGTGCCAAGTCACAGTTGATTAGACTTCAACNAGGTTCGNAACTTCCGTGGGAGGCATCGCTGATGTTGACAATGTTCGCATTTGGCGGAGGCTTCTTTGTTGTCGCAGGATTGATTAATGGAATGACCACAGGCTGGCTGGTCGGATTGATTTATCTTCTGACTGGAATCATGGGAGTCGGTCTGGCTCGGTCGNTGCAACTGCATTATGAAGACAATGATTTTGAGTTGCAGCACAAATTGCAGCAAGAAATCAAGGATTCTCAACTGGAACTCGAAAGCATCCAGGACCAGATTTCTCAAATCACGGGCATCTCCTACAACGTCCAACTGCTTCCCATCGAGTTAGAGAATGAGCGAGAAGAGAATTCCGAACCGGAACTCATCCGAGAAGCAACGCTGAATCTGATCAATCTGGAACAGATGTCTCGAACAGAACAGAGAATCAAAAAACTGCGTATATCACTTTCTACTCGACGCGGAAAACTTGCAGACTATCAACGCGAAGCCAGCCTGGCTCGACAAAGTTGGTGCGACTTATTGAAGAAAATTGGACTGCAAGAAACCGTGCGAACAACAGAAGCGTTCGAACAATGGCAACACGCAGGAGACATCAAGCAAACACTTTTGGAATGGAATGCGGCTCAAAGCGATGTTCAAAGACACTCGCAGTTGCTGAGTTTATTTCGAGAGCAGATGGAGCAAATTTCTGAGCGTATGCAAATCGAAATTCAGCCGGATAACTCACTCACTCAAACCCTGAATGACTGGGAGGATTTGCTTGAACAATATGAACGAATCAAACAGACGTATCAACTTCATCGTACAAAATACCGCGAATTGAAACTCGAACGAACCGCAAATCGCAATATGTTCCTTCAAACAAAGACTGATTTGCAAGACCTGCTAGAAAAAGGTCACGCCAAAACAAGAGGGCAGTTTCGCGAGCATGCTCAACAGTTCGAAAAAGCTGGAGAAATCCACGCATTGATCAACGATTTGAACGATCAAATGGCAACATTGGCTCAGGAAGAACCAACTCTTGCAATTGTAGAAGAAGATTTGATTGCATTTGATCCAGTAGAGACCCAACAACGAATCGATGTTTNCGAGCTGGAAATCGAAGATATTGGGCAGGAATTGGAACAATCGCATCAGGAACTGGGACGCATCTCGCAATCGCGAGCTGCGTTAGAAAGTGACACAACTTTAGCCGATTTGAAAACACGACAAGCTCGCTTGCTGGACCGTGCCCGAATCACCTTGCGAGACTGGCAAGCTTCACAAAAAGCAAAAGCTGTGTTTTCAGACATGACCGGAAAGTTGGAACGAGAGTATCAGCCCGAGGCACTCGCCAGAGCTTCCAAATATCTATGCAAATTGACTTGCAACCGTTACGAACAAGTTCGCACGCCGTTCGGCTCACAAGAACTGATCGTGCACGAACAGGACGGCACGGTTCGCCAAGTCTGGGAATTAAGCGACGGCACACGCGAGCAACTTTTCCTGGCAGTTCGCCTGGCGTTAATCGATATGTTCGCAGAACAAGGCATCGAGCTGCCGATTGTGCTCGATGATATCTGCGTCAACTTCGACCAGACTCGCACCGAAGCAGCAGTCAAAACACTCATCGAATTCGCACAAACCAAGCAGGTTCTTTTCTTCACTTGTCATAACCATCTGGCAAAACTGTTCGAAAAACAAGGCATCGAAGCGACTTGGCTACCAAACCATTACAATCAGGAAAACCATTTACTAGCCGGGTAACAACAAGTTCACCATGACCAGGATCAGTTGAGATCAATCGTATTGCCCACAACGAAAGCACGCCAAGATGTCTGCGACGAAAACTTTATTCTTTCTTGCCTTGTCGATTCTGTTTGTTTGTGACGCACAAGCTCGGGAGCCGGATCAGGTGATTGATCTTTGGCCTGGGCTTGCTCCGGGGGAACAGACCGAAGTGACAGGAATTACGTTGGATCGTCGGGCGAATGAAGATCCCCCTGCAACTCGCGTCAAAGAAATCACAAAGCCTCGCATTTATGCTTACCTGCCTTCGAAAGAAAAAAGAACCGGGACAGCTGTGCTCATTTTTCCTGGCGGGGCTTACAGCTATGTGGTGATTGATAAAGAAGGTTCCGAAGCTGCTGATTGGCTCAACAGTTTGGGGGTCACTGCGTTTGTGGTTCATTATCGCACGAAACCGGTTAAGAAACGGGAACAGAAAAATGAGATCCTGCCAGCACTTTCAGAACGTCCGCTGCAAGATGGACAAAGAGCAATCAGCCTGATTCGAAACAATGCAGCTCGATGGGATTTGAATCCGAATCAAATTGGAGTCCTCGGGTTTTCAGCAGGCGGTCAATTGGCAGCTTTGTTAACAACACGATTCAACCACCGATCTTACATGGCAAAAGATGAAATCGATGCGGTTTCCTGTCGCCCCGATTTCAGCATGCTGCTTTACCCATGGAAACTGGTTGACAGTAAAACGAATCAACTCACCGCTGCGTTCCCGGTCACAGCAAAGACACCGAACACTTTTTTAGTGCACGCTCATAACGACACGGTAACGCCTTTGAACAGCATTCAGTTTTACGCAGCGTTAAAGAACAACGGTATCGAAGCCGAGCTACACATCTACCGTAATGGCGGGCATGGCGTGGGTCTGCGGCCAGTCGAAGACTCGGCCTTCCCAACCTGGCCGCAACGGGCAGAGCAGTGGCTGGAACTCAAAGGTTTACTGAAACAGTAATTTCAGGGAACCTCTATTAATTCAAATGGGGCACAGACACCCCCACACAGGGAGCACAGGCATTCCTGTCTGTGTCGTTTGAGCATGCCTTTATTAAGACAGACAAGAATGCCTACTCTCCGTC
>JAESQE010000123.1 GCA_016765335.1 Planctomycetaceae bacterium | reverse complement strand
CTTGTTTTTGTGAATTTTGCATTCAATGAACTATTTGAAATGTGGGTAACGACAAGCCAGTAATGGCCCGACTCGCCCAAAAAACAATAAGGGAAAACAATGAAACATAAAATGATGGGAACTTTGCAAAGAACAGGTATTGCTTTGCTGCTGCTACTGGCTGGCTGTGGACAACAGGAACCAGCTGAACCAGGAACATTAAAAACTGAAAACAGCGAGACAAAAAAACCAAGGATCGCATTGATCATGAAATCATTAGCCAATGATTTCTTTTCCTCAATGGCAGATGGAGCCGAAAAACATCAGGCAGAAAACAGTGAAACATACGATCTGGTTGTTAATGGGATCAAAAACGAAACCGATTTAAGTCGCCAGGTTGCACTCGTAGAAGAAATGGTTGCCAGCGGCGTGGATGCGATTGTGATTGCCCCAGCTGATTCGAAAGCTCTTGTCCCTGCGTTGCGACGTGCTCTGCAAGCCGGGGTGATTATCATTAATATTGATAATCGATTGGATCGGGAAATCCTCGCACAGGAAAAGATCTCAATTCCTTTTGTCGGCCCGGATAACAAAAAAGGTGCACGAAAAGTGGGAGACTACCTTGCTGAAAAACTAAAGCCCGGCGACGCAGTAGCCATCCTGGAAGGAATTCGTACTTCATTTAATGGAATACAACGACGTCTCGGTTTTGAAGAAGCAATGCAAGCTGCCAATATTAAAGTGATAGAAAGCCAGTCTGCACAATGGGAAATGAGCAAGGCCAATACAATTGCGATTTCTATGCTCAGCGAACATCCGGAAATCAAAGCAATTTTGGCAGCCAACGACAGCATGGCATTGGGAGCCATTGCTGCGATTAAAACCGCTGGGAAAGCTGGGCAGGTTCAAATCGTGGGCTTCGATAATATCCCTGCAATTCAAGCAGCGATGCGTGATGGAAAAGTCCTGGCAACAGCCGATCAGCATGGCGACAAACTAGCAGTCTTTGGGATTGAATACGCTTTGAAACTGATTGAAGATCCTCAAGCAGAAATCGAAGATCGAGAGACACCCGTCGATTTAATCACTGCCGAGGATTTGGAATAATGGCTTCCCCTGCTTCGGTTTGTTTGTCACTCAAACAGATATCCAAAGATTACACAGTGCGAGTTCTTCACGAAGTTAATTTTGAACTTCGTGCCGGGGAAATCCACGCATTGCTTGGTGCTAACGGGGCAGGTAAAAGTACACTGTGTAAAATCATCTCGGGACTGACTACTGCCAACTCCGGGGTGATGAAACGCAATGAAAGTTCTTATCACCCAACTGACAAACAGCAAGCAGAAGCTCAGGGAGTGCAGATAGTTCAGCAAGAGTTAAATCTCATTTCTACTTTGACTGTTGCCGAGAACTTGCTTCTCACCCAGCTTCCCAAGCGATGGGGAATCATCAACCAAAAAGAACTTCGACGATCTGGAAGAAAGATTCTGGATCGATACGGGATGAGCCATTTAGATGTTGATTGCCTGGTAGGATCGCTGGGGATCGGACAACAACAGATGATCGAAATCGCCAGTGCACTGAACCGGAGATGTGATGTTCTTATACTTGATGAACCAACAGCTGCGTTGAGTTCTGGAGAATCGGAGCAACTCTTTGGCTGGCTGGAAGAGCTTCGCCAGCAAGGTACTGGGATTATCTATGTCAGTCATCGTCTGGATGAAATTTCCAGAATCGCAGATCGAGCAACCATACTTCGAGATGGTTGCAATGTCGGTACCTACGATGTCAGCGATCTTTCCACAGATCAAATGGTCTCATTAATGACCGGAGAGACGAGGACAGTTGATCGCGAGCACAAAGGAAACAAAAACCAGAAGAAAAGCAAAGCAATAGTTAGCAATAAAATCGCATTGAAAGTGAAGTCTCTCTCTCGTGGTCAAGTGATCAAGAACATTTCATTTTCTGTTCGTGCAGGAGAGTGTTTTGGAATTTCCGGACTGGTCGGTTCCGGTCGTACAGAACTGCTACGTGCGATTTTTGGAGCTGACCGTGCAGAAAGTGGAGAAGTTTATCTTAGCAAGGGTTCCGGTCCGTTTCGGTTTCGATCTCCCTGTGAAGCGGTTCGCCAGGGGCTGGCAATGGTTACCGAAGATCGCAAAGAAAATGGGCTGCTGTTATCGAAATCNATTCGCGTCAATACGTCTTTATGTACCTTAAAACATTACACGGGGGCTTCAGGAATTATTCGCCAATCCCAGGAGCGATTAGAGGCTGAAGCCATGCGACAGAGTTTGGATATTCGCTGTAACAATATCGAACAATCCGTTGGCACTCTTAGCGGCGGGAATCAGCAAAAGGTTGCTGTTTNCAAGTGGTTGCTTTCTCGTGCAGATGTGTTTCTGTTTGATGAACCAACCCGAGGCATCGACGTTGCTGCCCGGGAACGCATTCATCGATTGTTTGCAACACTAACCAGTCAAGGGAAAGCGATTGTCATTGTCAGTAGTGATCTCGACGAACTGTTTGAAACATGTGATCAAATCGGTGTGATGTCAGCCGGCCGAATGGTTGCTACATATTCCCGAGAAGATTGGTCAACGGATTTGATCATGCAATCTGCGTTTTCAGGCTATTTAGAGCATTCCAATGAGAAAGTAGCATCATGAATCAGAAGGATTCGAAATTAGACACCATCGAAAGAATCAACGAATCTGATCGCGGGGCAGGCATCGTATCTTCGTTGCTGCAATATGCGGGGATGATGGGCGTGCTAGCGGGACTGACCTTCACCTTCAGTTTGATGAGTAATAATTTCCTAAGCATGACGACACTGACATCAATTGCGAATCAGATCCCTGATCTCACAGTTATTGCAGTCGGAATGACTTTTGTGCTCATTATTGGCGGGATTGATCTTTCGGTTGGCTCGATGCTCGCCCTCTCTTCAGCGATTCTGGGTGTAATGATGGCTGATTATAGTTGGTCGCTTGCGATGGCGATTCCCTGCTGCTTACTGGCAGGTGCTGCGTGCGGATTTATTAATGGTGCAATTAGTATCAAAGCCGGCATCCCTTCGTTTATTGTCACGTTAGGCATGCTCGAAATTGCCCGAGGCATTGCGTACATGGTGACCGATTCGCAAACGCGCTATATCGGAAGCTCTGTCGAATGGATTGGCACACCAATCCAAAAACTGTACCTCTCCCCTGCTTTTCTGATTGCAATTGTTGTTGTCATTGTTGGACAGTTTATCCTGACTCGAACATTATTTGGTCGTTATTGTATTGCGATTGGAACTAATGCAGAAGCCGTGCGGATGTCGGGTATTAAATCAGCTCCGTATTCGATTACCGTTTTTGCAATCAGTGGGATGTTGTGCGGAATGGCTGGGGTTATGCAAACTTCTCGTTTCTCAACAGCAGACCCCAATGCAGCGATCGGACTGGAACTGGCTGCAATCGCTGCCTGTGTGATTGGAGGCACCAGCCTGATGGGTGGAAGAGGTTCGGTCATCAATACGTTTTTCGGAGTGTTGATTATAGCTGTTTTACAATCGGGACTGGCACAAATCGGAGCTTCTGATCCCACCAAACGCATCATCACAGGAGCAGTGATTATTGCTGCTGTTCTCATTGATGCCTTACGACAACGCATGCGAAAAACAGCGTAAAGAAATCCGCATCATTTTTTTTATGCTCAGTCAGACTGCCTGCGAAATCTAGAAATGCTCATCCAGACCATTGCGTTTCAGGTCGGGATCGAATTAACATAGAGTGATACGTCAGTATTTAGTGTTCACTCCGATTGATGGGATTTTCCAGATGAAGTATCGTGTTGCGTGTCGTCGTTGTATCTATTTTATTCTTTTGGTTGGAATTTCTTCCAGCCTGTTTAGCTCTGGCCTGAATGCAGCAGAATCTCGCCTGAAGCTGAAAAAGGGAGATCACATCGCCATCATCGGCAACACAACAGCCGACCGTATGCAGCATCATGCCTGGTTGGAATCGTACATGCATGGCATGCATCCCGATCTCGATCTGACATTTCGAAACTTGGGATTTCCTGGAGACGAACTGAAAACACGAAATCGCTCCGATAATTTTGGAAGCCCAGACCAATGGCTTACCAAGGTTGAAGCTGATGTCGTATTCTGCTTTTTCGGATACAACGAAGCTTTACGTGGTCCAGAAGCACTGGACCAATTCCGGACGGACCTGGCTGCATTAATCGATCAGATGCACGCTCAGAAATATAATGGAAAATCTGCACCGCAGCTCGTTTTCTTTTCGCCAATTGCCCACGAAGACCTGAAATCCCGTCACCTTCCCGACGGAACAGCAAACAACATAAACCTGAAAATCTATTCTGCGGCCATGCAGAAAGTGTGCGAGCAGAAAAAAACGCTGTTCGTCGATCTTTTCGGACCAACGCAAAAGCTGTATGCCTCTGCGAAGAAGCCATTGACGATGAACGGCATTCACCTGCTGGAACACGGAAACGAAGCTCTTGCTCGCGTTATTGTCATGGATTTGATTGTCCCGGATAAATCACGCAGTGCTCCCATACCCCAGAGAGAGAAACTTCGCCAAGCCGTTTTGGATAAAAACCATGAGTGGTTCAGCAGATACCGAGTTGTCGACGGATACAACGTTTACGGCGGTCGCTCGAAGCTGGCTTGGTTCGATCAATCCAATGCTGATGTGATGATGCGGGAAATGGAAATTTTTGATGTCAAAACAGCCAACCGCGATCAACGTATCTGGGCAGTGGCCAAAGGAAGTGATCTGAAAGTCACTGACAACAATCTTCCCAAAGAACTTGCGGTTCAAACAAACAAATTAGGACCACTGAAAGATGGTGCTTTCCCGTATCTGGGAGGCAAAGAAGCCATCTCAAAAATGAAGATTCACGAAGGCATGGAAGTGAATCTGTTTGCATCCGAAGAGATGTTCCCCAGACTCGTCAACCCTGTTCAGATGGCTGTTGATACCGACGGGCGACTGTGGGCATCAGTCTGGCAGTCTTACCCTCACTGGAATCCAACCGAAGTTCCTCAAGATGCACTACTCATTTTTCCCGATGAAAACCAGGATGGTGTTGCGGATGAATGCATCGTTTTTGCTGACGGTTTAAACAGTGTCACAGGATTCGAATTCTGGGGCGGTGGCGTTTTAGTCGCAGCATCTCCTGAGATTTGGTTCTTAAAAGATACCGATGGCGACAACAAAGCCGATGTTAAATTACGAATGCTGCAAGGTGTTTCCAGTGCAGATACTCACCATTCAGCAAACGCGGTGGTCGTCGGTCCGGATGGCTGGCTGTATTGGTCACGTGGTATTTTCAATACTGCAAACTTCGAAACGCCAACAAAGACATTCCGTTCTGGTGCAAGTGGTGTTCATCGCTTCAATCCTCGGACATTCGAATTTGAATTCCACTTCCCTATCGGACCGAATCCGCATGGCGATGTGTTTGATCAATGGGGTTTCCAGTTTGCAAACGATGGAACTGGCGGAACTGGAAGTTACGTTAATATTGGAAAAGGAATCGGGAACAAGAAGTGGTTCAAAAAGCGTGTTCGACCTGTCTCTGCAACCGGGATACTTTCCAGTTCACACTTTCCTGATCAATTTCAGGGAAATTTTCTGATCTGTAATACGATCGGATTCCTTGGAGTATTACAGCACGAAGTCAAATACGATGGTGCAGATATTACTGCTGTTGAAGTCCCGCCCATTCTTTATTCTGAAGATCCAAACTTTCGTCCCAGCGATATTGAAGTCGGAAGTGATGGAGCCTTGTATGTCTGCGATTGGCACAACACAATCATCGGACACATGCAACACAACATGCGAGACCCTAATCGTGATCACGAACACGGTCGAATTTACCGTGTGACCTACAAAGGACGGGAACTGGTTAAACCAGCTAAAATGATAGGTAAGCCGATTGCAGAGGTTTGCCAAAACTTCTACGCAAAAGAAAACAGCACCCGTTACCGTGCCCGCCTGGAACTTTCCGGACGCGACGCTCAGGAGATTACCAATCAGGTTGGCAAATGGGCAGCCAAGCGGGATATCACAAAACCTGATGATGCCCAGGCATTGTTAGAATGTTTGTGGGTCTTTGAAGAGCAACGCATTCCTAATGTAAAATTACTTAACAAAGTATTCGAAGCAACTGAACCTCGTGTCAGAGCCGCTGCGATTAGAACCCTTGGCCATTGGAACACCCTCCAGGTTGATGGCTGGGATAAACTTTTACTGACTGCTGCACAGGACCAATCAGGTCTGGTTCGAGCAGAAGCAGTTAAAGCCGCTGTTGAATTCGGGGGACTCAATGCAGCAGAAGTTATTTTTGAAGTTGCAGTACATTCAGTTGATGCAGAGTTAACAACGGTTTTGAATTATGCAAAATCACAGCTCAATGTTGATGAAATCCTCAAACAGGCGATCAACAACAAAAAGACTCTTTCGAAAGCTGCACATGCCTATGCATTAACATCTGCAACTCCGGAAGACTTATTAAAACTTGATCGAACCGAAGCAGTCTATCAAGCAATTCTAAGTCGATCAACAGTTCCAGAAGCTGTGTTAAAGGAAGCTTTGACGGAATACTCGAAGCTTCGTAATACTTCGCAGCTGGGATTGTTAGTCGAAATGATTAAGGAACGAGATAGCAAAAACCAGAAGCAGTCTCTTGATTCTCTTGGGCAAATCCTGGCTGCTCAGCCGCCTGCGGAATTAAAGAAAGTTCGTAACGAACTTGAATCTTTCGCAATTAAAGGTAAAACGCCTGAAACCAGACGCGCAGGCTACATCGCCTGGATTGTTGCAGATGGCTCAGGAAAAAACGCTTTCTTCGGTGCCTCTAAAGATAAACAAAGCCTTCGTGATTTGCTGGCTGCGATCCCAGCGATCCCAGAAAACCGATTGCGTGAAACTCTTTACGAAAACGTTCGCTCATTGATGTTTGAACTTCCTCCGAACCTGAAAAAAGAATCTTCGCGAGAGGCAGGGAAACCAGGAATTTCTGTCGACTACTATTACCCCAGCGGATCAAACGTTGCGATTGAAACCCTCGATAAAATGAAGCCGATTGTTTCAACAGTTCGTCCTGATATTTCATTTTTCGTCCCTGCTGGAAAAAGTCGAGACAAGTTTGCCCTGCGATTTACTGGTGTGCTCACTGTTCCTAAACAAGGTAAATACACCTTCTATATTGCTTCTGATGATGGATCAAGAATTTATCTTGATGAAAAACTTCTCGTCAATAACGATGGCCTGCACGGCATGTCAGAAAAGAATGCCTCGGTAACTCTTTCAGCTGGTTCGCACTCAATCGTTGTCACCTATTTCGATAACGGTGGAGGCGATGGATTAAATGTGAACTGGTCAGGACCGGGAATCAAGAAATCAAAGATTTCCCCCGAAGCACTTTCTATCTCGGGTAGCGAAACGATTCACGACATTGCCATTCATTCTTTAGCTTCGATCCCAGGTCATCAATCAGAAAAGTTCACCGATTTAGCCAATTTGATCAAAGCAAACAAATCTCGTCCTGCTGCAATCAATTCGCTCAAATTAATTAATCAGAAAAACTGGGTACAAAACGAAGTCCCACCTTTGGTCGATAACCTGATCGAATACCTCAGTTCTTTACCGGTAAGTTCTCGCACAACAAAATCCGCCTTGGAAACCGCTGACTTTGCACGAGCCTTGGCTTCCAAGTTACCAGCCAAGCAAGCCGCAGCAATCACTGAGCGTCTGCAAAACCTGGATGTGAGAATCATTGCGATCGGAACAGTCACTGCTCGGATGATTTACGATAAAGAACAAATTGCGGTTCAAGCTGGAAAACCGGTTGAATTTCGATTCTCCAACTCTGATCACATGCCTCACAACTTTGCAATCGTAATGCNAGGTTCACTGGAAGAANTGGGACTGCTGGCTGAAGAAACTGCTCGTGATGCAGATGCAAAAGCCAGGCACTACATCCCCAAGTCTGACAAAATCTTACTTGGAAGCCGCCTGCTCGAACCAGGCCAAACCCAATCGCTGGTCTTTAACGTACCAAACAAGCCGGGTGTTTATCCCTATGTTTGTACTTACCCTGGTCACTGGAGACGCATGTACGGAGCATTGTACGTCGTTGCAGATTTCGAACAGTATNAGCAAGATCCTGCCAAGTACCTCGCTTCTCATCCGTTACCGCTGCACGATGAGCTGTTGAAATTCATCTCACGNAACACCGATTGGAAATACGAAGACTTGGTTAGCTCCGTCAAGAAATTGCCTCACGGGAGAAACTTCGATCTCGGAAAGCAAATCTTCAAAATCTCTAACTGTCTGGCCTGCCATAAAATGGGAACTGAAGGCCGCGAACTGGGTCCAGATCTGACCAAACTGGATGACAAAAAGATTTTAACCGAGCACATCTTGATGTCGTTGACCGATCCTTCCAAAGAGATTGACAAGAAATATCAATCCAATACATTCGTCCTGGCAAGCGGTAAAGTAGTCACCGGAATGATCCTTGAGGAGAACGACGATGAAGTCAAACTCCTAATCGACCCGCTCGCCAAAGCCGATCCATTAGTCATCAACAAAGACGACATCGATGACCGGGTCACATCTAAGCTTTCCATTATGCCCCAGGGCTTGCTCAATAAGTTGACCGAAGAAGAGATTCTCGATCTGATTGCTTATGTGCATGCTCGTGGTGATAAAAAGCATAAACTCTTCGGAGAGCACCACCACTAATACTGAGGTGTAGTAAGTCGCAAAACAAACAGGGGCTGCATTTGCTGCCCCTGTCTTGTGAATACGTAAGTAGAAATCAATGAATACCGATTCAAGCAATCCGGATGAGCCACCAACGACACTGCTGATCTCAAAAACAAATCGCAAGTCTCTTGAAATAACACGGTTTCGCGTCATTTTCTATATTCATCTCGTCTCAATTTTGATTGGTGTATTTTTCGTACTGAACGACAGGATTTTTGATTTTCCTATCAGCTTGGGCCACCAGCCGTAGAACAAACAGTTGGCCTCTCAGCCCTGTCGACATTTTTTCTGTGTCCAGCTTCAATGGTCTTGGCTGCACTCGTTTCGACTTCACTTTCAATAAAGTACCGTCTTCTTGCTGTTGGCTCCGATGTTGCACTATCGATGATTCAACTTTGGGTATGGCTGCCGGCATTCCAATAACATTGAGTAGCCACCGGCAGAAACACCAAATAATCACTCTCCAAGCAACACACCCAAATGAGTCACGCAAAGCCGCGAAGACGCAAGGGAAAGGGTTAATTCGTTATTANCTCTGCGTTCTCTGCGGTAATACATTGAGGTCAAACTACCGAATTGGCCACTGACCATCTTTCATTGGTTTCAGAACCAGTTTTTCAGGATCAAGAACAACGTGCTTGACTAGTTGCCGTTTCCAGGTGTAAGTGATATGCACCAGACCATCACGACTTTGAATAATTGCTGGATAACTGTATTCCCCGGGTTGATCCTCAAGAACCAACGCGGCCTGCCACGTGTGCCCATCTTTTGAAACAGCAACATTCAGCGGAGTCCGCTTTCCTCCCCAGCGTTTAGGGTCTCCTCCCACATGATTATAAACAATGACATGCCGTCCATCTTTCAAAGTGACTGCATCAGTTCCTGAGTTTGGATTGGGCAAACTTCCTAATGACAACTTTCCCCATGTATTACCGCCATCATTGGAAGCGACTTCAAAAATACGATTTTGTCTTGTACGACCAATCGCCAGCAGTTTGCCTTTGCCTAAAGACAGAATGCTTGGCTGAATGGATTGCACTTCAACGCCATCATTCACGGGGCCAACCTTTCTCCAGGTCTTTCCCAAATCGCTGGTCACTTCAAAATGCACAGACCACTTACTTTTGCTTTCTGGCGTTTCGTTACTCGTGGGACACAAAATGTCTCCGTTGGCTAATTGCACCGGTTTATTTTTGACCGGCCCCAAAATTCCTTCAGGCAGACGGCTAGGTTGACTCCAGGTTCTTCCACCATCTTTTGAAGTCGTCAACATTCCCCACCAGGTTTGCGGAGTCGGACCAGCTTTGTAGAATAGCATCAACGGCCCGTTGTTCGGCTGAAACAGCACCGGATTCCAAGTCGGGTGACGATGAACAGTGCCGTCTGCTTTGGTATATTGCACACCGTTAGCCACTTCGACCGGAGTGCTCCATTTTCCATCGACTAAACGAGAGACCCAAATACCGACATCAGGATTTTTTTCATGAGTTCCTCCAAACCAGGCTGCAACCAAACCACCTGATTGATCTTGCTCAATTGTCGAAGCATGGCACGAAGGGAAAGGTGCGGACTCATAAATGAATCCGGAACTTACAATCGCGACTGGATCTTTTGCATGCAGTTGAGTTGTTCCCATCAAAGAAACAACAAGGGAAAGCGAACAGAAAACAAAGTGTTTGAGCATCGTTGTATTCCTTGAAAATGAAAAGACGAGAATAGATCGTTGGTGATCGCAGCAGAAAACTCTACTTATTTAACAGCAAGCTATCAGAGGCACTTCGCTTTTATCCCCTGTGACCTTCAGCTTGCAGTGATACAGAATTATCGGTAGCCAGGTGCAGTATTGCAACTACGACTTAGAATCAACCTCAGACGGGCGTTTCCAGATTGCTGAAACTGCAATCCCAACCAGTAGAATAGTTAGTGTCCCCACGACAATCACCATGAATTTATGAAACGGGCTGCAAAGATGTGAAAGGGATTCCGGCCAAACATCAGAGGTCGTCACCACCATCCAANCCAGCACCAGCGAACCTGCCAGCACCCCGGTAACCGCNGCTGCATTTCCTGCTTGCCGGCTGATAATTCCCAACAAAAACAGTCCGACAATGCCGCCACCCAGCACGCTGGAAAGCGTCCACCAGACATCCAATGCACTATCGGTCAGACTCACCAGCGATAATGCCATCGCGGTCCCAAGCCCTCCCCAAATAATGGTTGAGAGATGCAGAACCGACATCAGCTGGCGATCAGTGGCAGCCGGGCGGTAAAAACGCTGATAAAAATCGCTCATCACCAAGGTTGCAGATGAATTCAATGATGTCGAAACGGTACTCATGGCCGCTGCAAAAATGGCTGCAATCAAAAGCCCGGTCACGCCCGGTGGAAGATACTTGGCAATGAAATGCGGAAAGACACGATCACCAATATCTTTATCGCTGAGAGTCGAAGTAATTTCAGCGACCTGCTCACGGTACTCCGGACTGAGTGCTTGTGTTCCCTCTGAAGTCGTCACAAAAGTTGGTTTGATCCCCTTTTGCAACAGTCGCTGCTCAGCCACGATCTGACGTACTTCCGGCAGATCCGATTGATTGGAGTGATAAAATGCGAATAGTGTCGTCCCAATGAAAAAGAACATCGCACTNACGGGAATGTACAATAATGCTCCCAGCCAGATGCCGCGGGCTGCTTCTTTCTCGCTGCGGGAAGCAATGTAACGCTGAATATAACTTTGATCGACCCCGAAGTTTTTCAGATTTTCGACAAGCCCCATCGCCAAGACAACCCATAATGTCGGCTGGGCAACGGTGAATAAATTGGTGCTCCCCAGCGAAAATTTATCATGCTGGTTTGCCATCTCGAAAATCTGCTGAGGCCCTTCCGGCATCCCAATCAGCATGACAACTAACGCGATCACTGCTCCCAGCATCAACACAATCGCTTGAATGGCATCGGCCCAGATGACAGCGACAATCCCCCCGACAAATGCATAAATCGTAACAGAAATCCCAGTCACAATAATAACCAGACGCATGTCCCAACCAAATATCACAGCCATGGGAAGGGCCATCAGATACATCACGACCCCCATGCGAGCCACCTGAAACACCAGATAAAAACTGCTGGCATACACTCTAGCCCATGCACCAAAACGACGTTCCAACATCGCGTATGCAGAGATCTCACCGGTTGAGCGGTAATAAGGCAAGAACCACTTCACTGCAATAAATGCAGCAATCGGCAGGGAGAGCGAAAAAACAAACGGATTCCAATTCCCAGCAAAGGATTTTCCCGGCAGCGCCAGGTAACTGATGCTACTCAGGTATGTCGCAAAAATAGAAAGACCACACAGCCAACCGGGCAATGTGCCGCCACCGGTCGTGAATTCGCTGGAGGAACCACTCCGCTTCCAAAAGGAAAACCCAAGAGCCATCACGCCAGNAAAATACGCAAATAAAACGAACCAATCAATCGGGTGAAAATGACTTCCCACGCTATTCTCCTTGAACTGAACGCGGATTTTTTTCGTAATAAAACCGACCGTCCTCTGCACCTCCCAGGAAGTCGGGAATGCCATCCCCATTGAAATCTACAACCGTAGGGCTAGTCGTATGCCCCTGAATATTCTTTTGAAGCAACGGCCCTTGATCCCGGAATGTCCAATGCTGATCGGCAGATTTTGTTTGCAATAACAAATTTGCGTTGATGGAATTTGCAAGAATATCGAGCTTTCCATCCCCATTCCAATCAACAACACAAAACTTCCGACGTCCACTGCCCCCAGCTTTACGCTGGTTCAATTGAAGCAGCCCTGCTGATGAATTTTTAATTCGATGATTGCCATCAGTGACTGAAAAGTTTTCTCCTGAAAAACAGCGACGAGGTGGTAAAAGAACCAGCTTCCCATTCTGCTTAGCCCGTTCATACAACGACAGATACCCTTCCACATCGAGCATCACTAAATCATTCAGGCCATCTTTATTCCAATCAACAACCAGAGGAGTTGTTCTCCACTGAGTCACCAGTTCGTTTTTTTTCGGTTTCCACCAGGTCCACTCCGGCTTCGGTGGATCTCCTTCGCATTGTACTTCGATCAACTTTGATGCAGCTAACTTGGGACCGGTGCGCGTTCCCACATTCTGTAACCAACGAACTTTGCCCCAGATATCGTTGTAAATAATATCGAGTAAGCCATCGCCATCCCAATCCCCGACATTCAAAGTCGTGTAGCCCCATTTCGCTTCAGCTGGGCCTTGAATACTTCCGTTCGGTCCAGCCATTGATCGAAACGTCTTTCCGCCAGCTTGCAATCGCACCGGAGCTGCCCAACGTGGAACTTCAACGCCGGGACCACTCAGGTTCTCAAAGAACTCGATGTAACCGGTCGTGTTTCCAGAAACGATGTCATCATCTCCGTCTCCATCCCAGTCAACTCCCACAGGAGTCGCTAAGGAACCACACTTCATAAAGTCTGCTTCTTGCTGAAAGTAAACCGGAGCCAGAAACTGCGGGCTGCGATCCTGATTCAACACCCCGGTATTTTCAACTAGCGCCACCCGACCATCTTCATCGCCCACAACCAAATCGATATCGCCATCAAGATCCCAATCAATTGCAACCGGGGCAATCATTTCAAGGTTCATTGTCAGCATTGAACCATCTTTTTTGGTCAGCCGTACTCCGCTTTTATAATCTGGCTTTTGACGGGTGCCCACATTCTCAAAATAAGTAAATCCATCCAGGAACTCACCACACAGAAGGTCTAAGTCACCATCATCATCGAAATCGCAGAAGTTAGGCGAAGGACAACCAAAGACATCGACCGGACTTCCGCCTGCGTTGATCTTCACTGGCTCATCATATTCAGGTTTTTCGGTTGTTCCTGAATTATGAAACAGAAATACAAAACCGTGCAGTTTTCCGTTCTTCCAAACGCCCTGCTCGTCCCAGGCATCATCCCATCCGTAAGCCAACCAATCTTCGATACCAACGACAAGATCCAGCTTGCCATCACCATCGTAATCCACATACCGCCATTGATTATGACGTACCTTGGCTCGTCTTTTAGGATCACTGGCCTTCCAATAAAAGTTGGCAGGGATCGGCAAGGCAACTTTCTCGTTCAGTCCTGTCTTGGTGAAGTTGAGATATTCTGCACCGGGAGTGAGAACTCTCATTTTTCCATCGACATAACTGGGCATCACATAATGTACCGTATGACTCAAACGTTTGGCTGGTTTGAATACGGGGAGCTTGTTGTTTTTGGTCGAGCCAGATGCGTTTTCAAAAAACCAGACTCCATTGTAAGGTTTATCGGGACAGGAAACGATCAGATCCAGATCGCCATCACCGTCTGCATCACAAGGCACCGGCCAGGCCCACAGCCCAACGCCTAAATCAACAACCAACCCCGGGTTGTTATATTTCAAAGGCTGGAGAGACCCTTTGTCTCCGCTCTCTTCAGCCTCCCCTATTGAGCCAATACCCAGAAATAGAGACAGGAACAAAAGCCCAAAGGTCAATTGCGATAGACGAGCAGAAAATAGAATCATGAGCGTTGTTCTTATGAAATTTTAGCAGACCATTTTTAATCATATGCAGGAAATCAGTCTTCCAACATATAAACGAAAAGTCAACCGACTGGCCGTAGTTAGCCAGGCACATACATATTCATGCTCTGCCAATAAAAAAAGATTGCCCGACCTTCGCTGGTCAGGCAATCTTTCAAATATCATCATCGCTTCAAACTCAGCAGCCACTGCCAAGCCAGAAGTGTGTTTACGCTTCTTCTGTGACTGCTTCTTCGGTAACTTCAGGAGCCTGTTCTTCAACAGGTGCTGGAGCTGCCTCTTCGACAATTTCCAATCCTGGGATTGTAAAGTCTCCGATGGTCACGACAGTATATTTCTGACGATGACCTGTGTGTCGCCGAGAATTCTTTCTACGGCGAATTTTTTGGATCTCAAGCTTTAATCCCTTAAGCATTGGATCAGTAATTTCCGCAGTGATCGTAGCACCATCAATCATAGGACGACCAATGACGCT
>JAESQE010000122.1 GCA_016765335.1 Planctomycetaceae bacterium | reverse complement strand
GCTGGCTATCATTTCCTCAAAATTTCCTTTGCACCCCAGCCACCCTTCTCTTCATCTTCCATCAGGTATCGTAAGCGGCAAAGCGCTAGCTGCCGGTAAATTGAACCAGACCGCTCATTTACTAAAGCGCCTCAGCGAATTCCTGAAATCCGCTGAAGACCGTCAGAAAATGAAACATCTGCGGACGATCTTTTACTCCTGGAAATACGAGTCGCCAGCAAGCAAAACCACAAAAGTTTGCAAATTCAAAACTGGCGATTCGGGCTGGTATTTAGTGTCTTTTAAAATGAGTTTACCCGTTGTATTCGTGTTCCCATTCTTTGCGTACTTCGTGCAAGCCTTGCGTACACAAATCGTACATCTCGCTAATTCTACGAAGCACCGGAGCTTCTTCCTCGTAAGGCTCTTGCTCATAGGTGCTTGCGATGTAGTATGAACGCTTGCCCTGTTCGCGGTAGTTGATCAGAAAATCTTTCCGGTCGATCGCTTTGAGGTATTTCAGGGATTCTGGATACACTCCGGACCAAAATAATGTGAAATCTCCGATGTGTCGGTGAATTTCGCGACGCGGGCGTTCATGTGACTGCTCAGCTTCATAAAGCATTCCAGATACTTGTTCGAGACGATGCCCTTGCTGGTCTCGAAGCTTGAATATCGCTTCATTTCGCAGAAATCTAAGCAGCAGATCGGTCAAATAGTCCACTAAATGAGGATCGACGATACCCATCTCTGCATGGAAAGTGTTTTCAAGCAATCCTGCAAACAGGTTTTTCAGTTGCTCTTCGCCAGAAATAATTCGGACCATACTCACATTCCTCCAAAAGCTGTGCATCTAAGCGATGCGGAACAGAGCCTTGCATATATCAATGATATCTGATTGGTGATAATCAGGTCAATTTCTATTTCTTTGCCTTCCCCTGTTGTAAATAATTCCCTACGATTCGGCTTGACTTTGCAATTTGACACAATTTGCGTATTCCGATCAGCAGCCATCTCTTATGAATTGCTGTGTTTAATGGTCGAATGATATACAGGTAAGTCCACCGTCTCACACTAATTTCGAGGTAGATTAAGAAGCAATGTCCGAACAAAAAGCAACAAACGTTACCTGGCACGATCACACTGTAAGTACTGATGATCGAGCAAAACTCAACAAACACAAAAGTGCAGTCCTGTGGTTCACCGGATTGAGTGCCTGTGGAAAAAGTACTGTCGCAAACACTGTCGACCATATTTTGCACGAAAAAGGAATTCACACTTTCGTTCTTGATGGCGACAACGTTCGCATGGGATTGAACAAGAACCTTGGTTTTTCTGCTGAAGATCGCACAGAAAACATTCGCCGCATCGGTGAAGTCGCCAAATTGTTCTGTGAATCTGGTGCACTGGTTTTAACCGCGTTCATTTCTCCTTACCGAGCAGACCGAGATAGTGCTCGTGAAATCCTTAACGATGGACAATTCATCGAAGTTTACGTCAACGCCTCTTTGGAAACCTGCGAAGCTCGTGACCCTAAAGGTCTCTACAAAAAAGCCCGAGCAGGCGAAATCAAAGGGTTCACCGGAATTGATGATCCTTACGAAGAACCAACCAAAGCAGAACTCGTTCTCGACGCTGATAACAAAAGCATCGACGATCTGGCTCAAGAAGTTGTCGCTTACCTCGAATCCAATGGATACCTGGCAGTCTAGGCAGCTTTGAGCTTTGCAAGCTCAATAAAGAATGATGATTTCAATCGCCTCTGTGGACTTGATCCGCAGAGGCGTTTTTTATGCGCCTGATCTGAATTCAAAGATCTTTTGTTCACAGGCATCAACCGGTTATTCTTCGAATTCATGGAAGAAATTACAAATCTTGCTCAACTTTTGTTGTTCATGAGAGAATCGTCCAGAAACCACTGAAAAACGCTTTTTTGATATCAGTCGGACGGATATGTCAGTCAGGGTAAACTGCGTTGAGATTAACGCCACCTCAAAGTTTCCGTAGATAAGCTGACTTAACAAAATAGCCTTGTTCGGAGCCGATGAAAATGCTTCCAAAGGGGCTTTTCAGGCTATTTCAAAAACACCGGATTGACACATTTTTTTTTCACGGATAGAGTAATCTCTTCAAAGCAGCAAGTTCACTGTTTCATCAGAATCTGATTCGAAACGACTCCTTGGCTGTCTATTCAAACGGCGTTTTTGGTAATCGTTTTAAGCGATGACCAAAACCTGAAAAGCGAGATTGGTCTGTGGTGATCATCACTTTCATTCATAAATCTGTTCTTGTTCTCCTGGCAGCCATGCTGATCGGGCCTTCGATTGGTTGTGGACAGACGACATCGAATGACTCGAATAACAGTTCTGTGAATTCCAAACAGCCACCCGCTCCGATTGCTTTTTCGAGAGTCATGAATTCACGCTTTAAAAAGACAACTTTGGACACTCCCCAAACAACTCCAGCGACTTCCAAAGCAAACCTCTGGCAACCAGAAAATACCCCGCGGAATTGGAAGTATATTGTGCTGCATCACACAGCGGCTTCTCAGGGAAGTGTTGCATCAATTCATCAAATGCATTCCCAGCGAGTCGATAGTCAGGGAAATCCCTGGCGAGGCATTGGCTATCATTTTGTCATTGGAAATGGCAACGAAATGGAAGATGGGAAAATTGAGCAGACCTTTCGCTGGATCGATCAAATAGAAGGAGCGCACGCTGGTAACGCCAAGTATAACAATGCGGGGATTGGGGTCTGTTTGATCGGGAATTTTGATCAAACAAAACCAACAAAAAAACAGTTGGCCTCTTTAAAGAAACTTGTTGATATATTGAAACAGCAATATGGCATTAACACTCAACATGTTGTGCCTCATAAAAGTGTTAAGGCGACACACTGTCCGGGTAAGTATTTTCCTTTGCATCTGTTTTCAGAAGCAAGATTCCATGGCCGAAAATATCGTCGAGGTAAATATTCTTTACGTTAAACAAATCTGAAACTTGGAGATCTTCTCCAACCCCCTTATTAATCGACAGCACTTTTTAACTCTTCCATTGAATACGATTCAATGTTTACAGGTAGATATTTATTATGAAACGGTATTACTTCGACCAGGGGCATAGGCAGTTTTCTCAACAGACTTTTTCGGAATACAATCCTGAAGCAATTAAGCAAATGCTTTCGGAATTGGATTGGCAAGAGCAGGAAGAATTGGCGATTGATTTCCAGGAACATATCTCTGAAGAAGAACTTGGATTACCTAAAAATCTGACGACTACGGATGCGTTCTACTACCCGGAGCATCACGAACCAAAATATGCCTATCCGCTTATTATCTGGTTAACAGATGAGAGAACATCTTTCGATTTACAGGAGATGATGCCTCGGATTAGTGATCGGAATTATCTGGGACTGGATATTTCACTGAATCAGTTTTTGTCAGATAACAATCGCCATCAAGATGTTTCAGGGATTTGTCCCGAACAATTACTGAGTCATATCCAGGAAGAATTGAGCGAATTCAATCAACAGGCAAAAATTCATCCCGACCGAATTTATCTCGCTGGAGTTGGGGCCTGTGCATCACTTGCCATGAAGTTAACGTTGGTGCACCCACTCCCGTTTGCAGGATTTCTGGCTATTAATCCTGTTAATCAAGGGCTGGATAACCCGTTGGCAAACTTCCGATTTCTTAAGCATCTCAAAGGATTACTGACAACCACGGGAGCTGCTTCGGATGAAAGAGAAAATGATTGGGTGAAACCATTTTCACAGTTATTGCACAACGCTGGCGTTCAACTTCACTTGGATACTCAACGAAAAAGTGAAGGCAAAGCCTGTCGTTTGATTGACCGCGTTGTGATGCAATCTATTGGGGATAGTTACAGCAACAAATAATTCGGATGCAATCTCATCAATAGCGGACCCTACAAAGGGCTTATTGCTAGAGAAGAATTCGGAGTAGTATTTTTCAGTCAGAATCTACTTATTCGCTTGTTGGACCAATTTGAGAATATACGGATCGAGCAGAGAGTCTGCGATGTGCTTTGCTTTGCTGAAATCGTGGTTACAACTGAACCGATGCGGAACCGAAACGATGTGTGTTCCTGCCGCAGCCGCGGCTTTGGTGCCGTTGCCACTGTCTTCAAGAACCAAAATATTTTCTGCTTTAACCGCAAGTAACTCAGCAGCTTTCAGATAGATCTCCGGGTGAGGCTTCCCGCGAGTAACATCGCTGGAAGTGAGCAAATGAGAAAATCGATGTAGCAGATCGTATTTGCCAAGCACTTCTTCCAGGTAACTTCTTCCTGATGAAGTCGCAACAGCTTTAGGCAGGTCATTCTGTTCAATCAAATCGAGCAGCTCAAACAAACCGGGCATCGGAGCAATTTTGTCGTGCAGGATCGAATGAAAATACTCATCAGATTCGATTTGCATTTCTTCAATCGTTTCCGAGAAACCGCACATATCAATCATTTCTCGAAACGCTTCTTCAGCTCGCAGGCCCATCATTCTTGCAATGACGGGTTGCGAATCCGTAATCCCGCGTCTACGCAGCAGTTCGGTTCCCGTTTCGTTGAAGATTTCTTCCGTGTTGAACATCAAGCCGTCTAAATCAAAGACGACCGCGGTAATTTGAGACATCAAACGTTTACTTTCTGATTGTTTTTATGCATCCACGAGAAGGTGACGAATTGAATCTGGCCAATCAGTAGGAACCGGAGCGACAATTTCCAAGTCGTCATATCGAACAGGGTGCAGCACTTTGAGCTTCCAGGCATGCAGGCCGACTCGATGAGTGTAATCTGATCGCAACGGTTCTAAGTTGAGTTCGCGAGTTGCACCGTAAAGTTGATCGCCGAGAACTGGGTTCCCTCGTGAAGAAAACTGCAATCGGATCTGATGCATCCGTCCGGTAACCGGTTTGACTTCAACAAGACTAATTCCCTGTGCTTCGCCTAATACCTGATAATGCAGTTCTGCTCGTTTTGCATCAGTTGTTTCTGCTTGTTCAATCACTGCTCGGGCTTGATCAGGAACTTTTCGAATCCAGTCGACCAATTTTCCCTCTTTATTACTCAGTCGTCCTTCCAGTAATGCCAGATAAGTTTTTTGCACCTGTCGTTCGCGAAACTGCTCGGACAATCTGGCTGCACATTTTGAATTGCGAGAAAATATCGTGACCCCGGTTACCGGACGATCAAGACGATGTATCACCCCCAGGTAGACATTTCCTGACTTATCGTATTTCTTCTTGAGGTAGCCCTTCACGTAATCGGGTAGGCAAAGCACATCTCGCGGAGCGCCTTGGCTGAGCATGCCAGCTGGCTTATTGACCGCAATCACGGGGCCATCTTCACACAGGATTTCCAGCGATGCAATTTCTTGCTCGGTTGCTGGTCTTCTGGTGGCAGCCAGTTTTCTTTTACCGGCAGATGGTTTTCCAGCTGATCGTGAAGGAGTAGGATTCGATTGGTTACGTTGAGGCTTAGTCATTCTTTGGAATGATCTCCTAAGCGAAATAGTTCTTTGACGGTTTTGAGCAGAGAATGCGGAGTCCCTTGTCGCGACTGGTGCTTAATTGTTTCCAAGGGGGGATGCAACAGTTTGTTGACGATGCGAACAATTGTCTGTTCGATCTGATCTTTATCTTCTTCAGAGATGTTATCCAGCTTTTTGTGAAGTCGGTTCAGTTCACTGCGCCCAATTTCGTGCCAGGTTTCTCTGAGTTGTTGGATCACAGGCCCGGTTTCACGATGATAAAAATCATGCATGAACTGATCTGTCGCCTTGCGAGTCAGTTCGCTGGCTTTGAGCATTTCCTGTTTGCGGGCATTGCGATTACGACGACAGGTTTCTTCTAAATCACCGATGTCATACAAAAATACGTTATCGTCTACGGTCGTAATATCAGCAGAAAAGTCGCGAGGTGCACCTAAATCAAGAATGAAAATGATTCGCTGATTCGGGTCTTGAGATCGCAATTCACGAAATCGTTCTGTTGAAATAATTGGTTCAGTTGCCCCGGTCGTGCTGACAATCACATCGGCCTGAGACAGATGCGATTCCCATTGATCAAACCGTATCGCTCGTCCCCCCCACTTACCGGCAAGCTGTTCTCCTCGTTCGAAGTTTCGATTCGCGACGATGATGTCCTGCACGCCTTCTTCTTTGAGATACCGCAGCGTTTCCTCTGCCATCTCCCCGGCTCCGAGGATGAGGACTGTTTTGTCATCGAATCGNTCAAAAATACTTTTCCCAAATTCGCCTACTGCAACCGAAGCGATTGAAATACGCCCTTCGGAAAGTTTTGTTTTGGTGTGAACTTTTCCTGCGATGCTCATTGCAGACTGAAACAGTTGATGCGTCAAAGGGCCAACGGCATCGGCATCGGCAGCTCGCTGATAAGATGTTTTGATCTGATGCAGAATTTGTGCTTCCCCGAGTACCATACTGTCGAGGCTGCATGCGACTCGAAACAAATGATCCACGGTTTCGAGTTCTGTCTCGTGTCTGATTTCGTTAATGAAGTCGTCCAGGGGAACGTTATGAAAATCGGAAATAAAACAAGCGACTTCGTCTTGGGAAGGAAGTTCACCCCGTTGCTCGGCTCCAAAATAAAGTTCGATTCGATTGCAGGTTGAAACAATCACGGTTTCAGCAGATGGGAATCTCTGGCGAAGTTGTTTGTAAGCGCTATCAAACTGTTCCTCGGTCGAAAACGCGATTCGTTCTCGAACATCAAGGTTCGCAGTTTCATGATTGCAGTAGACAACTCGAAGATTCACTGTTTTGTTTTTATTTCATGTCAATGTAGTGTGAGGAGATAAGTTTATCCATTGTGTGGTTGGATCCCTGTGAGGCTAATGAGCACTAACAGTGTGATGATTAAAAAACTGAAGGCCCAGGCAGTGAGCATTGCGACTTGGCGACCATGACCGGTCTTTCTTTTTGCCAGCCAAATAAATAAAAAAAACATCGCAGTCCAAACCACGATAAACACCATTTCAACAGGATCTTTCCAAGAGAAGACAGCTTTAGCTGTCGGGGAAGAAAGCCCCAATATCACTCCTGTGAATAGTCCAATGGTTAGCATGGGAAAAGACATCATGATTGCTCGGTAGTTGTATTGAGCCAATGATGTAAGCGGTGGGAGCGAAAACCCTGGCCTGAGCTGTCGCTTCTTTTTCAGACGTCGGTGTTGAATCAGATACATCATGCTGATTAAGAAACCGATTAATACACCGGTAATGCCTAGCGAAAGCGAACCAGCGTGCAGCATCGTCCAGAAGCGTTTTGCTTGAGTGATTTTTGTGACCTGGTTTGGCACATCGTCCATAAATGCAGCTGCGACAACCAAAATGATTGCTACCGGAAGCACAAACAAACCCAAGAATTCATACCCCTTGCGTTTCACAACTTTCAACCAGTAGGCCAGATAAATGGCTACAATGAGCCATACAGAAACCAGCAACCAATCGTGACTGGAACTCAAAAGAGGAGGCAGATTTGATTGCGAAGAACGCCCAAACATATACGCAGTCTGGGTAACCAAACCTGCAAACGTGCACAACACAGCCACCCAACGCTGCCAGGGCTTGGTCAGCCAAAGTCTGCTCAACTCCATCACAAATGCAATGCAGTAACAGTACAGAAAATAAATCAAATGAATGTGCTGCATAGATGCATTAAGATTCTGCAAACTCTGTAGTTTGATCGAAATTAGAATTGATATCAGCCGGTGAAGATAAACTGGCCTCTGCAAAAGAGTCCTCAGTTTCCCAGATAACAATTCGCGAAGCCTGTACGGAATGATCAGCCAAAAGATCGGGACTGACTTCTTCCAATAAATAACGGGCCATATTTTCAGCCGTTGGGTTGTAAGGCATCAGAAAATACTTGCACGGTTCAACCATTTTGGCAGCAGCAATTCCATTTTCATCAATTTCGTGTAGTAGAAATCCATGATCCCAATGTTCATCAATCCAGCCTTCAAAGAACTTTTTAAGCATTGAGAAATCGACCAGGCGACCAACGGAATCGACTTCTTCTCCGGTCACATAAATATCTGCAACGTAATTGTGACCATGAAAAAAAGCACATTTCCCTTCATGTTTGAATAGCCGATGCCCTGCGCAAAATCGAATGCGCTTCATGATGGTAAGACTCATAACAGTTCCTTTGATAATTCTTGACTCGTACTTACATGCCCGTGCGACAGACAAATCGATAGCCAAGACTCGAAATCAGATCCCAACACTTGAATTATAGCAGTTGTTCAACAGGTATCACAGCGAATTACGAATGCACACAGGCATCCCCGGGGAATTGTTACTGCTTTTTCCGTAGTGACAAATGCAGTTCCACCGATGCGTAAAGAGGGCTTCACGCATTCTATTTTTCTCATTGGGTTGATTGATGTGTCCTGAACAAGATATCGTCTATCATCTTGTCAGGTATTTCCATCGTAGATTAAGTAACGGATTGAAGAATGTTTCAGCATCGGCTAAGGCATTCACGGGTCGCAACGGAGTAACGTCTATGAAAATTCATGTTCAGCATAGCCTTGAAGCAGAGACTTCTTGCGCTATTGATGAAGTCTTGTTGAAGATCGATAAAGATCTCGCAGGCGCACCTGCTGAACTTGCGTTTCTATTTGTTACTCATCATCACGAAGACCACTTTTCAACGATTTCTGGACAGATACAGAATCGGCTAGAGTGCAAAGAAATCATCGGCTGTACCGCAGGCACGGTCATTTCTGGTTCGAATGAATACGAAGGAAAACCCGGAGTTGTTCTGTGGGTGCTATCGCAGACTGATTACGACCTGCAATCATTTCACTTGCAGTTCGAGCGAGATGAAGATCACGTTGAATGCATCGGGTTGCCAGAACTGCGTACCAGTCCCGAAAGAGAACACACAGCTGTGTTTCTGTTTTGCGAACCTTACTCTTCATCCCCTTATATTGCGCTGCCTCAACTTGAAAATGCATTGGGGCCAGTTCCCATCTTTGGTGGGATTGCTGATGGCGGGATTGGGCCTGGCGAAAGCTGCCTGTTTCTTAACGGCGAAAAACTTGAACACGGAGCCGTGGGGGTTGTTTGCAGGACAGGCCATCGCATTCGTCCAATCGTCTCGCAAGGCTGCCGACCAATTGGCCATACATTTATCGTGACCAAAACAGAAAAGAATATCATCTACGAGATGGGTGGACTGCCCACGATGCAGCAGTTCCGCGGAATGTTTAAGGACTTGGATCCTGAAGACCAGGAATTAGTCAGGCAAGGTCCACAATTGGGAGTGGTGACCAACGAGTATAAAGAAATTTTTGACCGAGGCGATTTCCTGGTTTCGAATGTTTTGGGGTCAGATCCCGAATCAGGAGCCATCGCAGTCAGTCAGCCGATCCGAGCGGGTCGCACGGTTCAATTTCATGTGCGTGATGCACAGACGGCTCGGGAAGACTTGCGAATGATGGTCGAGCACGATTTGGAAAGGAACCCGCAGACGTTGGCCGGTGCTTTGATGTTTACCTGCAACGGTCGAGGAGAAAAACTCTTCGGCAATCCGCACCACGATGCCTCGGCTTTGATCAAGGGCTATGGCGATATTCCGATTGCAGGAATCTTCGCCCAGGGAGAACTCGGCCCCATCGGAAAAAAAAACTATCTCCACGGCTTCACAGCAAGCATTGCTTTATTTGAAGAATAAAAGGCAGACTGTGAGTGTCCCCGGGGCCTACGATGCTCACGCAACTTCGAATGGGATTGTCTTGGCTGTTCTCACGGCAGCCTTTATGTCGAATTCGTAGTTGTTAAATTTAACTGCGTACCAGCCGGCTCTTTGTTGTTCGCGGTGTAGCTTGCGAATTCTGCGGCGTTCTTTTTTGCTCAAGCCTTTGAGGTTGGATGGATCAACATTCTCAGGTTCCATTGAAATCGATCGGGGTACAGCCGCAATCATTTCCTCTTCTGGCTGATTGGTATCAGTCACTGATGTTTGCTGTGCTTCGACGTGCTCTGTCTGAGGCTGTGGCTTCAATCGAATGCGTGGCTTGCTGGCCGGTTGCTTAGGTTCAGGAGCCGTTGGTGCTTGAGCAGTTTTTGCAACGGTCTTCTTTTTATGTTGGTCGGCAGCACGTTGCTTGAAAGGAGTCGATTCAACAGGTGGTGAATTGCTCGGCTTTTGTTTGGTCAATGGCTTTGGTTGCTGCTTTGGTTTGGCTTTAGGCTCAGTAGCAGAGTCTGTTTTCTTTTCGGTTTTATCAATCTGCTTAACTATCTGCTTAACTATCCGGCTACGGGTATAACTAGAGACTGATTTGCATATCGTAAAAATGTAATGTCCTACCAAATTCAAGCCAACGAATATTTTCTGCTTTGCCCACGTGATCGCAGCCAAGGTCCAACTTTTTCTCTGTGGTACGGGATCGGAAGAAACGTACATGACATAGTGCGTTTGCGAAAGCAATGCCGAGAAAATTAGTGCAGGTGCTAGCATCGATGTTGCTACGATAATAAATTGTGATACCTGCGAGGTATAAAATGAAGTCTGCCCCGAGGCAGGTAGCTTCATTTCCAAGAACGTAATGGAGACCAGACAGCACATTGCCATCATGGTGTAGCTTCGTTTGCAATGCCACATTTCACGAGCAAAACAGCGTACCGGTTCAATCAAAAAAGCAGACATCGGGACAACCCACAATAACGTTTGAAGGAATTCTCCCTGGAGTTGAACAGAATCTCCCAGTATCTGACTGAACGCCAGATGAGCATCGCAGCCAGCAATGAATCCAAAAAACAGAAAAACCCATCCCGAAAAGTACCACGACTTGTAACAACCTTCGAAATCTTGATCACTGGCTGAGCGAAACCAACTGATCAGCCAGCAAAGTCCTGCTGATCCAATAAAAAGGCTACCGCAAATAAATCGCCAAAGATGAACTTGCTGAAGACTAATAACAGATCGGATTTTCGGATCAGGAATCAAAGAACCTGCCTGGGCAAATGATACCAGTAACAAGGTTAATAAAGGCAGGGCGACACACAGGCTCCAGATTCTGAGCCTGGATAACGGGATCAAACTTTGTAGCGGAGAGCTGGGGGCGTGCTCAGATTCTAACTGGATAGGTCGTATCTTCCAGAAGCCTGCTCCTGGCGCAAGTTGAGACGCTGAAGGAGAAGAAGTTTCATTCTCTCCCGCCAAGCGACGACGCCTTCGCTCATTAATCGAGCGAGATCCTGCAAATTTAACTCCCATCACAATCGACCTTCCTGGTCTGTGCGAGTGATCACATTTTCATATACCTTCTACGCATTGCCTCACGCACAATGAGTCATTTACCAGCATCGATTGTTATGACCAAAATTCTGTAGCCCAATTCTGCCCTTGGAAGCCTTGGCTATCGTTCCTGTTACAATAATTAATACATTCGGAATAATCGGACCTTTGAACTAACTCGGGCAGTAGTATCCCTGTGCACTTTGTAGTGCTACGTGTTAGATTATGAATCTGTCTCAAACACTTTTCAGACAGCAAACGGTTATGATACGCATTCGCGAAATTTCTAATTGGGATTGGTATGAAAACTGAAGCTGACAACTTAAGCAAACAATTTGCTCCCAATGCAGCTTCGTTACGGTCACCGAGTCGTATTGTGATTGCAACTTTGCTGACCTTATTGGCATCGCTGTTTTTGATTGTTCCCAGCGAATGGCTGCATTGGGAATTCACGCTGTCATCTGCACAGCCCTTGGTGGCATGGATGGCTGCGTTCAATGCGGACACTTCTATCTATCTCTTTTGGCTGATTGTTTTGCCGGTGGTTTATACTTGGAGGTTTCACCTGGCTGATCCCCAGAGTCCCCTCGCGGTCCGTGTTGAATCGTGGTTGCAAGCAGGAAAATATACTCGGGTGCTTGAACGCGACGAAAGAAAACAGAGTCCAGTGGCATACGATCCTCGTTGGCTAAAGGTTACAGTTTCGTTGATCGTTGCAGTGACTGGATTACTCAGTGCAGCGTATGTCGGACAACAATTTGGTGACCTTCCCCCGGCTTACCACGACGAATACAGTTATCTGTTTCAGGTAGAAACATTTTCTGCCGGACATGTGACAAATAATCGATTCGAAGCTGCTCCTGAATTATTCAATCAGATGCACGTTTTGAATGATTTCCCCGGAAAATTTGTTAGTCGATATTTCCCAGGAACCGGTCTATGGATGCTGCCTTTTGCAGCATTGGGCGATCCGTATTGGGGACACATTTTTGCACAAGGATTGATCTGCTTACTTGTGTTCTGGATTGGTCGCGATTTATCGGGAAATGGAACCGGCTTATTGGCCGGGCTACTCTGTGCGTTGGCTCCGGGAATGAGCCTGTTTTCGAACTTGCTGCTGGCTCATCATCCATGCCTTGTCGGCTTGATGTTCTTTTTGTGGATGTTTCATCGATGGTCAATTCGTAAGCAATTGCCTCATGCGTTCTGGGCAGGTGTCGGATTAACTTTCGCGATGTATTGCCGACCGATGACAGCTTTTGGGATTGGCCTGCCTTACGGGATTTGGTTTTGGGTTTCGGTCCTGCGGTCCCAAGATTTTACAACTTTCCAAAAGACAAAACAGTTGATTGCGATGGGAACTCCAATCATCATTGGGCTGGTTTTGTTGCTGGCATATAATGCATCAACAACAGGTTCAGCATTAAAAACCCCTTACGGGCAATACACGCAACTCCACACACCTCGGCATGTCTTCGGTTTTCATAATCGATCACGTGGAGAAAAATGGATTGCAGATCATCTCGCACAAGGCAACGCATTACCAATTGCCGAGCAGTACGACCGCTGGGCAAAAGAGTTAACCATCAAACTAGCCATTGAAAACGAGAAAAACCGACTGATCGCCAGCAGTCAGTGGACACTGGGCATTATCCCAACCCTTGCGGGCATCGTTTTCTTTTGTGCAATTGGGCACGATGATCGCAAACAGTGGTGGGGGATTTTTGCAGCAGCGTTTTTCCTGCATCTGGTGCATTTGCCTTATTGGTACGTTGGCATCATGCATTGGCATTACGTTTTTGAATCTGCACCGCTACTCATTTTGATGTTTGCTCGCAGTTCGCAGCTGATTGCTTATAATGCAAGGCTTGATAATCGTCACTGGTGCGCGGTTTGGTGGATTAGCTTGCCTTTGATTTCGTTGATGATTTCGTACACAACTTTCGAACCATTCTGGAACTCACGCCTATCAGCAGGAATTAGCGAAATTGAATTTTCCAGAGCAAAACATGCAGCGACCAACCACCAGATCAATCGCAGTATCAAAGGACGAGCTGTTGTGTTCATCAAAAAGAAACCAGAAGATTTACATCTGGATTTTGTAATCAACTCTCCAAGCCTGGATGCCAGAATCCTCAAGGCTCACTGGCTGCCTGAACGGTATTCAATTGCACAATTACAAGAATTATTCCCAGACCGAACACTTTATTTATTAGACAAGTCTGGTGATAGGCTCACCAAACTTACCCCGTAAGCTGATATATGATCCAGCAATAATTATTTCGCTTTCGAATTCGATCTCGTGTTGCATTTTAAACATGACTTGTTCCTAGGAGTCCAACTAGCGTTAAAGGATCAGTCATTTGAGTAGAGACTTTTGATGTCCCGATTGGAAACAAATAAAAACGGGAAAGTTTTATTTTACCACGGAGACACAGAGATCACCGAGTAGAAAAAAATTGGCTGTAAAACAATCAATTTAACTCAAGAGAAATACGGTCTCGATTTGCGAAGAAATAAGAATCACCGGAGTTTTCTCTGTGGCCTCAGTGTCTCCGTGGTTTATTCTATTTCCTCCTGTTTATTCCGTCTTCGCTGGTCAGATGTCAGGAAATCATATTTCAACATTCATAAGCCGTCTACCATTTAATGTTAGTTGAACTACTAGCCAAGAGTTTACACTCTCATTGAAAAACTCTATCTTTCAGTGATTACCTATAAAACATCCCCTAAATAGCGATCAGTATCCGTTAGATAAATACAGGTGAAAAATGATTCCAGATAAAGTAGGGCCTTACAGGATCGAACGAAAAATCGGTTCTGGGGGAATGGGAACAGTTTATTTGGGCCAGCACGTTGATACCAATCAAGAGGTAGCGGTTAAGGTGCTGCCCGCATCCTTGGCACGTGAAGATGGTTTCGTCCTACGATTTACTCGTGAAATCGAAGCTATGCGCAAACTTTCGAGCCCGCATGTTGTTGAAGTCTTTGATAGCGGAGTTGATGATGACGAGACCTATTATTACGCAATGGAATACGTCGATGGGGTGACGCTTTCCAAATGGATTCGTGAAAACGGTCGTATGCCCTGGAAAGATGTCATTGAATATTCGGTTCAAATTTGCAGCGCACTCAAAGCTGCTCATGATGCTGGGATAGTACATCGAGATTTGAAACCTTCGAATTTGTTGATCACCAAACAAAACAAAATCAAACTGCTTGATTTTGGTGTCGCTCAAGTTTTTGCATCAAGCAAACTGACAAAAACGGGCGGAATCATTGGCACAGCCGAGTACATGTCATCCGAGCAAGCTCAAGGAAAACGGACGACAAAGAAAAGCGATATCTATTCGCTGGGTGCAGTCATGTATGCGATGCTGACGGGCCGACCGCCTTACAGCGGAAAAACATCAATGGAGGTCATTCAAAAACACAAATTCGGTCAGTTCGATGCCCCTCGTTCTTATGTCCCGGAAATCCCACACTGGCTCGATGAGGTTGTCTGCAAGTGTCTCGATAAAGATCCCGATAATCGCTACCCAGATGCTCATGTGCTTTCACTGCGTCTGAAGGAAATTATCAAGAAGGTAGAACTCTCTCTGCAAGATGCCACTTCAGCCGATGGCCCGGTAGCCGGAACAGACGAAACCGTTTTCGCAGGAGAACACCAGCAAGAAGTTGGTGGGACATTAATGCGAGATTTGGTTCGAGCAGAAATCGATCGATCTCATCAAAAGCCTGCTGTTGCCCAGGCAATGGATAACATCTGGGTTCTAATTGGATTGTTAATCTTGACCATTGGTGGCGGTTTCTGGTGGTACAATACCCGATCCTCGGTTTCAGATCAGACCGTGGCGATATCAGCGGAGGATGAAGTGGCCAGGTTAAAAAAAGATTTTGGCCTTAATAAAGTCAGTTCTCTACGTATTCAAAAGATGTCCGATACTCACCGGTTCCTGCATTTGGCTCGCTCTTATTATAAAATGGGAGACACCGTTGCAGCGGAAAAGACTCTTTTGAATCTCTCTGTAATGATTCAAGGCCAGCCAGAACACCAGGTATTGAATACTGCAATCCAGGAAATTCTTACCGAACTAAAAACGGAAAACATTTCTCCAAAGCAGAATCAGGCAGATAATGATTCACTTGCAAAGAGTTCTTTAGAACAAGCAAAGAATTATCTGGAAGAGAAAAAAAAGGAACAGGCAATCTCAATTTTATTAAGCTTGCTGAGGCTGTATGATGGTGATTCACAAGCACAAAACGAGGTTGAGAACGCAAAAGAAATTCTCGACGCATTAAATATTTCTTATCAATGAAAGTTATCACGATGAGCAACACCATCGACTTGAAAGATCATATCCGTACCATCCCAAATTTCCCTAAACCAGGGATTATGTTTCGGGACATCACGCCGTTGCTGGCTCACCCGGAAGCATTCGGAGAGTCTATTAAACAAATTGCAGATCATTATCGTGATCTCAAAATTGATAAAATCATGGCTGCCGAAGCTCGTGGATTCATTTTCGCAACGCCTTTGGCTTTGGAACTGAACGCCGGGTTTGTGCCGGTAAGAAAACCGGGCAAACTTCCCTTTGATACGCAGGCATTCCATTACGAACTCGAATACGGCACCGACACACTGGAAATTCATGTCGATGCAATCCAGGAAGGAGAACGTGTGTTAATGGTTGACGATTTACTGGCAACAGGCGGAACGATGCAAGCCTGCATCAAACTTGCTGAAGATTCTGGTGCCAATGTTGTTGGCTGTGCCTTTTTAATAGAACTGGACGGCTTAAACGGTCGTGATTTGCTACCCGGTCAAGAAATATTCAGCTTACTTCATTATTAAAAGAAATTTCTGAAAATGAGTTCTCCCCCTTACGAAAGGGGAGTTAGAGGGGGTTTTTAATTGAGTTTGGTTTTAGATATTCTCTAAAGACGCAAGTTAGCTTTCTCCACTTTTATGCTATCTACCAGGAACAATTCGTGATGGAATCAGAATTGCCGCAACAAAATCGTGATCATGCGGAAGGTGCTCTGAACAAGATCATCCAAAAATCTCAGCAGGTGATGTCTCACGCCTGGATGGTCCGCACCTTTATCAAGCATAGCGAAGAAGTCGAAGACTTCCCTGAGTTGATGGGAATCGTTCGCGCAGTTTTCGATACCGCCCGAGCATTAGAAACTCGTATTGATGATCCCGCTGCTTATCTAAAGATGCTGAGCAAGAAGCTCGGCAAACTCCGAAAAGCAACCGATCAGTTCAGCAAAGATGCCCCGATCGCTTCCACTCACACAAACTTTCAACAAGCAGTTTGTTCTGTCGATGCCTGCTGTATACAGCTCCAGGAGTTGTTAAGCCAGGGAAACGAACTACTTAAGTAAATTGGAGTTCCTGTCAACGTCTGGGATTACCTCAATTTCGTTCCCGTTGCTGGCTTCCTTAAGGGAAGATTAACTGGCGTCCAATGCATCTTCCGCTGCTTTGTGGAAGAAACACCAGTGGCCACCGAGTGGACCGAGATTGGCATTGCCACCGCTGGCCCGCTCGATCAACGGGCTGAAGAAGGGCTTTCTGTTATCTGGCTCATTGCTGGGGCCACCACCGTGGTCGCCATTGGCAGCCGAAAGAAAACCCGCAAGCAAAACAAAAAACTCCCCGCCCCTGCCAAACGATTAAACNTCGACGAACCGAACCCCAACCGATATAATTCAGATCAAACACCGGGTACCGGGTAGCCCGACCGCTTTTAGCGGTTGGGTTGCGTAGCAACAAGACGTACGCGCCATGCGGGTTCCATCGTCATTGAAAGTGAAATTGAAATTGGACGCACACGGCGCATCCATCTTGTGCCTCACGGCACCCATTCTCGTCAGCATCTGTGTTGCGTAGTAACCCGAGGAATTGACCAAGAAGCTTCCTTCTGAGTAGCACCAGTAAAGTGAAATCTTCATCTCATGTAGTCTTTATTAGAAGTATCTGCAAGTAAAAACGGAATCGAAATGAACTCACTCGCTGGCGATCCGGGCTTGTATTTGACAGTAAATAATGACCGGTTTTCTTAGCTACAGAAAGGCTTTGATGATTTTTGTCAGTTGTTCGATTTCGAGCAGGAAGGCATCGTGTCCAAAATGGCTTTCCAGTTCGCAGTAGCTTACGTGTCTGCCGGTGGAAACTAATGAGGAGACGAGCTTACGAGATTGAGAACTCGGGAACAGCCAATCGGTCGTGTAGGATGCAATCAGAAATCGAGCTGTCGTATTTTTTACCGCAGCATCTAGACCGCCATAGCGTGAGGCCAAATCAAAATAGTCCATTGCTCGTGTGAGATACAGGTAGCTGTTTGCATCGAACCGCTCGACAAAACGATTGCCCTGATAATGGAGATAACTTTCAATTTGAAATTCGGTCTCCTGCTGCAATTCGAAACCAAACTCATCGCTGTCTTGAAGTCTTCGTCCAAACTTCTTCTCTATGGAAGCTTCCGACAAATAGGTGATGTGCGCGATCATTCTGGCCAACGCGAGGCCATATTTGGGCACTTCACCTTTTTGATAATACTCGCCGTTTTGAAAATGAGGATCTGCGTAGATTGCTCTGCGCCCCACGGTGTTGAATGCAATCCCCTGGGCAGATAACTGGGCAGCAGATGCCAGAACGATTGCATTGTCCAAATTCTCGGGAGCCTGCGCAACCCATTCAAGAACCTGCATTCCCCCCAAAGATCCGCCAATCACAGCAGCCAGGTGTTCAATTCCCAAATGAGACATTAAAGCTCGATGGGTACGAACGATATCTTCAACTGTAATGAATGGAAAATCCAAACCGAATGGCTTGCTTGTTTTTGGTGAGATACTGGTTGGGCCAGTTGTCCCGGTGCATCCTCCAAGAACATTAGCACAGACAACAAAATATTTGTCGGTATCGATACCGCGTCCCGGACCAATAAAATCATCCCACCAGCCGGCTTTCTCATCCTCTAACGAATGCTTGCCAGCAGCATGGGCATCTCCGGTGAGCGCATGACACACGAAGATGACATTATCTTTTTCCGCTGAAAGAATTCCGTAGGTTTCGTAAGCAACACGAATCGGCCCAAGATTTTCTCCACTGGCCAAAATAAGCGGATCATTATCGGAGAACAATTCTACGGATTGTTTAGCAACAATCCGTTCCGCATCGGTGCTTCCGAACGGTTGATTATCAGCGGCTGGATTATCGGCTGGTTGATTCACTGACACGCAAAAAGTCTTCAATCTAAAATGTTGCACTAGAAAAGTGCACAATGGATTTTCTCAAGCAATGTACTGTCAGCTATCATTCTAACGAATCCATCCACAAGATGCACCTGTCGAGTCACGATACGCATTTGCGTATTTGTTATCGCCATCTAGCCAGCAGTATGATCAAACAGGACTTCCTGCCCTCGGTGATTTTCACGGACATTTTTTCCATCGTAAACCAAGACTCCGTTGCACCATGTTTTAACGGGCCAGCCCGTCAATGATGTCCCATGCCAGGGGCTCCAGCCAGATTTTGTCAGTTGATTTTCATTAAGGATTTTACGCTTCAGGTTCATGTCAACCAAAACCAAGTCAGCATCGTAGCCCTGCTCAATTTTCCCCTTGTTGACTATATCCCAGACTTTTGCAGGAGCTTCACACATGCTTTCGACAATACGCTGCAATGTTAATTGTCCTCGGTTAACAGCATCGAGCATCAAAGCTAATGAATTCTCCACGGCTGGCAATCCGGAAGGCGATTTCGGATACGGCTGATCTTTTTCCTCCAACGTATGAGGTGCATGATCCGTTGCGATTACTTGTATGGTGCCTTCTTGCAAAGCTTGCCAGAGACGCTTGTTATCGGCTTTGTTTTTGATCGAAGGGTTCATCTGCACGAGTGAACCAAGCCGGTCGTAATCATCAACATTGAAAAACAGATGATGCGGACAAACTTCAGCTGTGATTAATCGCTGGGCAGGATCGCTGACACTTTGCTGATACTCACTAAGGAAATCACATTCCTGGGCAGTGGAAACGTGCAATACATGAAAACGATGTTTGTGTCTAATCGCTAACTCGACAGCTCGTTTGGTTGCAACGAGGGCTGCTTCGTGATTTCGTATTTTTGAATGATCCGTAAAGCACTTGCCTCCGTCCAACTTAGCTGCGTTGCTTTGGACCGTGGCTTCATCTTCGCAGTGGGCACAAATCGGAAGAGTTGTTTCTGCAAAAATTCGCTCCAAAGCTTCCTGTTGATCAACAAGCAAATCTCCGGTGCTGGAACCAATAAAGATTTTGATACCCGGTGTCCGTTTTGCCTGACGGAGTTCAGCGACATTGTGCGGCGTCGCACCGATGTAAAATCCGTAATTCACAATCGATTTCTGGGATGCCAGTTCCAGCTTATTGTGCAAAGCTTCACAAGTAATGGTCGCTGGATTCGTATTGGGCATCTCAAGAAATGTGGTCACTCCACCCGCTGCACAAGCTCGCGATCCGGTATACAGATCCTCTTTATGAGTTAAGCCGGGATCTCGAAAGTGAACCTGATCGTCAATTATCCCAGGAAGCAAGTGCAGCCCGGTTGCATCAATCGTTTCATCCACATTGGTAAAACTTGCAGGATCGAGAACAATCTTTCCTTGCGATATCAGAACATCAATCTGCTCTGCACCACCGGGTAACTGGCAAGTGGCATTTTTAATCAGCGTTGTGACTGGCATATTTTATATTTCTTTTCAGTATGGCATATGTGTTTAGGCTGTTGGAATTATTTTTATGTAAGTTATCACGTGAAATCAGAATAATACGCACAGAATCCGTTTCTGCGAGGTCTATTGTAGATTTTTGTCGCTTGTACCGGGTATTCTTTCTGATAGACAGCTTCACGACAACTCCAGGGATAATAAAGTTCATGATATTCAAAATGAAGTTTCCTTTGCCCAGCATGCTTTTTGTTTTTGGATTACTGGCTACAGGAACAGTTTTCTTTTTGTACGATTTGGATGTGACTGCGGATGATGCAAACACGCCTGCTGGCCCTGATTTGGCGGGCTTAAAAGTTGAAACAGAAGAACTATCACAAAAGCTGTATGACAAAACATCTCGGCATCGGTTAATTGCGATTGACTACGAGCTTTCCGAATCTCACTCACCTGAAATCTCCAAGCACCGGGAGAAAGTTCTGCGACTACTTGCAGAATCTGCTGATGAAGATGCAATTCAGTATGTTCGTTCCGTTTTTGAAACTGATTCTGAACACCGGGACGAAGCTGCTTACGCGTTGAGTGAATATGCACAACTCAAACCGTCGGATTTGCATATTTGGCGATTTCTCATTCGATCGCTGACTGTTGTGGAAGGCCCGCAAGCTGTTTCGGTCATGAAAGCCCTGGCTCGTTATCGTCAACGGGCAACCAACTCTCGCTGGATTCGACGAGTCATTTTAATTGGCTTAAAGCTGCCTGAAGCTGATTTGCCGGTGGCAATTAAACTTCTCGAACATTGGACCGGTGTGAGTGTTGCTTCATTGCCTCAGCAAAAAGTAGCAGCGACAGATCTCAGACCCAGCAAAGAAACCCTGGCAAGATATCAGGCTTGGTTCCGAGATAAATGGCCCGACGAACTTGATCCCAGCTGGCCGAAACTTCCCGAATCGAGCCGTTGGACTTATGAAGAAATGCATAAGAAATTATCACCACTTGTTTTTACAGCAGAAAATATCGAGCGAGGGAAACTTGTCTACAACAAAGCGAGCTGTGCGAAATGTCACAAGAAAGGGGACGTGGGAGAAAAGTTCGGGCCAGATTTATCTGACATCGCAGGGTTGAGACAGCGAAAGGAAATCCTGGAAGCGATCCTGTTCCCAAATTTAGAATTGAACGAAGACTACCCAACCGTCACAGTGCTTACTGTTTCCGGGAAGACGTATTCCGGTTTGATGTCAGCCGGGAAGCAAGATGCCATTCAAATTATTGGCAACGATGGCAAAACGAATCAAATTGAAAAGGACGACATCGAATTAATCTTACCGTCCAAACTATCGAACATGCCAGCTGCTGCATTGGAACCATTAACGTTCCAGGAAATTTGTGATCTGCTGGCTTATCTCGAACACCGCATCAACCCGAAGACGCCGTTTCATAAACCGTCAGAGTAAAGCTTCGCGGATTATTTGAAACCAACGGCTTCGAGCTTCGNGTTGTTGCCNTCCCANAATCCGCCACTTTGCGCACCAATCGCACCGACAGTGCCTATCACCGTCATCAAAATTGCTGCCAGCAAGACTGCGTACTCGACCGAAGTCGGACCATCGTCATCGCGAATGAGTGATCGTATTAGTGGAATAAATGATCGCACAAAAAAACTCCGGAAGCTAGAAAAAGAATATCATCTATTCAACACTAGCTCAGATCCGGAGGTTGTCAGAAAATTAAAGCGATTTATTCCCAGAATAAAAACTGCCTCTTTCCAGAGGAATTCAACACAATCGGCGCCATGCGTTTAATCATCAAGTTCTGCAAGTTGAGTTGCCACTGCTTCCACGTGTTCTTTAACAGAGACCTTGGGCCACACGGCNGCGAGCTTNCCNTTTTTATCNATGAGAAATGTTGCTCGCTGGATTCCCATTTTCTTTTTGCCGAAGTTGTTCTTTTCTATCCAGACNCCGNATTTTTCAGCAATTTGATGANCTTCGTCTGCCAAAAGCGTAAAGGGCAATTCAAATTTGCTGATAAACTTTTCGTGGGAAGCAACCGTATCCGGACTGATTCCCAAAACGACAGTATTCGCATCGTTGAACCTGCTTAAATTGTCACGAAAATCACAAGCTTCGGTGGTGCAGCCGGGTGTGTTGTCACGTGGGTAAAAATAGAGCACAACATTTTTCTCACCCTGAAACTGACTGAGCCGAACTTTCTTCTCTCCAGGGAAGGCAGCAAGATTAAAAGCCGGGGCTTTGTCGCCAACGCTTAACGTCACTTTTTCAGTCATTTCTCTTTTTCCTATCTTCGTGTTTGTCTCATTGCAGGTCGTAAACAGATTCCGCTTGCCAGGTTATCATAGACATGCCCCGTAAATCCTCAACTGTCACAAATACATTTTGAGCAACTCGGCTTGAATCAGTACAGCTGGCTCAAAAAAAGAATCCTCTGCTTAGATGCCAGTCTCATGCGAATTCGCGTATCTGTTTACGCGTTGCGTGCGTATATTATTGGTACAATCTAACAAGTCATCAGAACTTTGATCCGTTTAATGTTCTATTGCACAGAACCCCTTGCACGGATTGATATTGCGCACTACAAATTGAATAAGAATCGAATGCTCCTGCACGGGCAGGTCAAGTTTGATACGATTCATCCTTTTATTGTTTACAGATCTAAAGATCAAGGCAAATTCATGACACACCCCTGGCACGATGTGACTCCGGGCGAAAACCTTCCTACGGAATTTCAGTCAATTGTGGAAATCCCGATGGGTTCGAGTGTGAAGTATGAACTTGATAAGGAAACGGGCCTGCTCAGGCTTGATCGTATGCTCTACTCGGCTGTCTATTACCCTGCCAATTATGGGTTCATTCCTCAGACTCTGGCAGAAGATGACGACCCGATGGATGTCCTTGTGCTTTGTAAAGAGCCGTTGGCTCCGATGACATTGGTCAATTCCCGGGCCATCGGGATGATGACAATGATTGATAGTGGGCAGCCCGATCATAAAATTCTGGCCGTTGCGGTCGATGATCCTGAATACAATCATATTACCGAAGCAGACCAACTCCCCCCACATCGACTGAATCAACTTCGACGTTTCTTTCAGGACTACAAACTTCTGGAAGGGAAATCTGTTGAAGTAGACGAAATGCAACCAGCTAAAACCAGCGTTAAAATTATCGAGCAATCTCTGGAAGCATACAGTTCTCGCAGACGAAAAGGGTTTGGTGCCTACCATCACTAAAAGCTGATGCGGGGCGTTCTTCCTCTCATGCAGTCTCCATTCGAAGTAGGAATATTCCGGCCTTGTATCTTACATGGACTGTTTTATGACATCTAGTTACCAGCCCGAATCGCCAGTTTTGAAGTTGCGCACTTTAGTATTTTTTCTTGCTGGCGACTCGTATTTCCAGGAGTAAAAGATTGTCCGCGGATGTTTCATTTCCTGACAATCTTCAGCGAATTTCAGGCATTCGCAGAGGCGATTTAGCAAATGAGCGGTCAGCTTCAAGACACCAGCGGCTAGCGACTTACCGCTTACGATACCCGGTGGAAAATGAACCGAAGGGTGGCTGGGGCGCAAAGGAAATTTTAAGGAAAATGATAGCCCGCCCATGCAAAACTGCCTGGGCCTGACAGGGTATTGTTCTGGCCCCAGAAGTATCCAACATCTGGGCCAGTACCACTTTCTTTATGCAACCCGTAACCTGCAAGCACAACTCAAATACAACTCAGCAATCGATTGGCGCCCAGGCACCCCTTTATCGAATCAATTGCGAAGCATCATTTTGCTCACCGCGATCAAAAGTTCGCAACTTCAAAACTGGCGATTCGGGCTGGTATTTCTGTAGACAATTGATTCTCCACGCTCACGGAATTGACGACCGACAGGTCATCCAGCGTATGGAGCGTAGAGATTCAACAGGCACACGAAGGTGGGTGCAAGCACGCCACCCTACATTTTCGAATCCCGGGTAGATTGTCCGCTGAGAACTAATACGCAAAGGCGTATCAAAAGTTATTCAGCATCGCGCCAGCAGGGAGCACGCGATGAAAATCAGCGCAAGAAAAAACCTTTCTCATTGATTTTATTTCTAAAAAAAATGGGAAAGGATTATTTGCATCATTAAGAGGCAAGTGAAAGGACTCTGTTNTTGACCATAAAACTTCAACAGATCTATGTTCAAAAGCAAAGCACTAAGAGGATTACTCCTCTTCTTTCTTTTTGACCTTCTTTTTCTTTCCTGAGGAGACCTGAGCAATTCGGACTTTAGGAAGTCCCATTGCTGTCATGTCGTCGCTCCACTTGTCTTCTTCTTTGAGCTGCTCGATACGTTCGTGACGCTTGAGTACATTGCGGGGTCTTACCATCNCGCTTTTGGCTTTCAAACTATTGTCCAGTGACATACTATCCTATCCTCTTTTTACAAATACTGTTTTTTACAAATACTGTTTACAAATATTTTATCTGTTATTATCTCTGGCGTTAAATGCACCAGTCCTGCTTCTGATTGGAAGATCGTAGACGGTAAACGCTAAGAGGCCATTCGTCAAGTGACGCAGAAAATCTTATGACAAGATACCCCTGGGTTTTAGGCAAGGGTCGTATTATACCAATCCCAATTAAAACTATCTCTAAGTTATCTGCGTGGCCTTGCGATGGCAGAGTGCTTAGAGAATACTCAACGCGATGACAAATACGCGAATGCGTATCAATCAACAATTCCGCGTCTTTTCAGCTCTGAGACCACATTGCTGACAATCCGGCTGACCTCTTCAGGCTTAACATCTGTCGGGAGAGAAGAATTCGCTCCAATCGGACAGCCGCCAACAGGTTCGTCGGTATATCCGTGAGAAGAAAGCATGCATTGCAATTCGTTACTCAGCGTGTGTAAGTCTGTTCTCTGGTCATCAGAAAGTGGCTGTCTGCCTCTGCCCATGCTAAAACCACGTAGTTGGACCGCTTCCCGGAAGCCTTCGGGGAATTCTGCAGAATAAAGCATGACATCAAACAATTTTAGCAGGTCGTACTGTAACTGCTTAGCTTCAGGGATGTTATGACTGGTGGTCAGTTCGTAAAGCCTTCTGGTGATTTCGGGAACCACACCAGATGTTGCATTTGTTCCGCCATCACAACCGATGAGCAGCATCGGCATCAACGCAGCATCCCAGCCTGTCAGGAAGCTGAAATCCGGACGATTAGGCTTCACAGCCTGGATCATGCGAATCATATGAGGCAAATCGCCAGAGGAATCCTTAATCGCAATAATTTTCTCGCACTTTTCACTTAGTTTCTGCACCGTTGGGACATCAATCGGACTGGCAAACATCGGAATGTTGTACAAAGTGACATCAATCGGCGTGTTTCTTCCGATTTCCNGGAAGTAGGCATACACCGAAGCAGGGCTTAATTTGTAATAGAACGGAGCCACAATCGCGACAGCTCGCACGCCCAGATCGTAATAATATTCACAAGCCTTGATGGTTTCTTTGGCATTGGCCTCAGCTGCACCTGCCAAAATTGGAACCCGACCAGCTGTTTGCTCGGCAATAATTTTGGTGATTCTTTTACGCTCTTCAATGGTGAATCGCGTGAACTCTCCCGTTGATCCATTCGGGTACAACCCATGAACCCCTTTGGCGATCAACCAATCGATGTAGCGACGCAATTCTCCTTCGTTAATTTCTCCAGCATCAGTCATTGGGACCAGGTTGGGAGTAAAAATACCTTGAAGTCGTTCAGCCATGTTATTCTTCCGTTTGCTTTTTTCGTTGTTATATGTTCATCAGACTTGATTGCCGATGAATTACCCTCCGTATTTGACGGGGGTGTTAATCTGCATATCTACCGCTGGATCCCTATATTATCGGAAAGAATAACCACAATCCCTTGGATTGTTCAGTCAAAAAGCAAGATCATTGGTAAGGAATTTATAATATCCCGTTTTAATACGCATTGTCCTCCCCTTGCCTAAATTTACGGAATCGAAAATATCGCANTATTGCTGTCTTGTGGCATCTTTTTGGGCTGTTGAAGACAAGTATAATGTATACATCCATGTTCAGAAATTTCCAATTAACTCAAGGAACGCATCGAAATTCTTTGATTCCATAATAATACAGGGGTGAAACTGTTGTTTACGATCCCGTAAGTTCGTTACATTGCTGGGATTCTGCGTATAAGATGCTGAGTCTGATATGATCGACTTGATCGAGCCTGCAAATGGTTCGTAAACATTCAATTTTAATTGAATCTCACCACACACTATTTCCCTCTTTGTTTGTAACCGCACAAATTGACGAACTATTTTATGATTATTGTATTAAAACCAGATTCAACTGATGAACAAGTCAAACATATCCTTGACACGATTGAGGGCATGGGATTTCGCCATGATTTAAGCCGAGGCGAAAAACAGACCGTTATTGGTGTCATTGGAGAAGAAGATCGTCTTCGTGAAGCTCCACTTCAGGCGATTCCAGGTGTCCAGAAAGTGGTTCCGGTTCTCAAACCGTATAAACTGGCGAGCCGGGAATTTCAGGCAGAAGATTCTGTTTTTGATCTTGGCTACGGCGTCAAAGTTGGTGGCGGAAATCTGATGATGATTGCAGGCCCGTGTGCAATTGAAGGAAAAGAGATCCTTCACGAAATCGCAGTTGCGGTGAAAGCATCCGGGGCAAACGTGTTACGAGGAGGAGCATTTAAGCCCCGAACCAGTCCTTACAGCTTTCAAGGAATGGGAGAAGAAGGACTAAAAATTCTTCAGGATGTCGGGCACGAACTTCAGATGCCTGTTGTGACAGAAGTGATGGATCCTCGACAAGTCGAGTTGATCAATAAGTACACAGACATCTTCCAAATTGGTGCCCGGAATATGCAGAACTTCGATCTTCTCAAAGAAGTCGGTTCTATGAATCGTCCGGTTCTGTTGAAACGCGGGATGAGTGCAACGGTTGTCGATTTGCTGATGTCTGCTGAATATATTATTTCTCAGGGAAACAGCGAAGTGATTCTGTGCGAACGAGGGATTCGTAGTTTTGACCCTTCGACCAGGAACTTGCTCGACCTGGCAATTGTCCCTAACCTGAGAGGTTTGTCGCATTTGCCTATCGTAATAGACCCATCTCATGCAACAGGCCGCCCGGACTTGATTCCTTCGATGTCGCTGGCTTCTATTGCAGCCGGTGCAGATGGAGTTCATATTGAAGTGCATTGTAATCCTGAGTTGGCCAAAAGTGATGGACCTCAATCTCTGCTTCCCGATCAATACGATGATGTCATGAAGCAGATGAAACAAATGGCAACAATGCTCGGAAAAACAATTCCGGCTCCCGTTGCAAAATAAACCCGTTGCAAAATTAAAGCTGTGTGACAGGTTCTGATGCTTGTGATGTAAATTGCAGGCATCAGCCCTTCAATATCCTGGCTTGCTGACTGGGCACAAACAGAATTACATGTGCCTGTTTAATTGAATACAAATAAAACAAAAAAATCTGGAGAGTAAATATGCGACGTATGATGATTGCTGGTAACTGGAAAATGAATACAGACTTAGCCAGCGGAACTGCATTGGCCTCGGGACTGGCTGAAGCGATTGCTGGTAAAGAATTGACTGTTGATGTTCTGGTTTGTCCGCCGTCTCCTTACCTGCAGGCAGTGAAGCAAGCGGTCGGGGATTCCGGGATTGTTGTTGGCGGACAGAACTGTTACTTCGAAGAATCTGGTGCATTCACCGGCGAAGTTTCTGTCGATATGCTGCAAAATCTCGGTTGCGACTGGGTGTTACTCGGGCATAGCGAACGCAGACATGTACTCAAAGAGTGCAACGGATTAATCAATAAAAAGACCCAGGCAGCTTTGGCTAAGGGGTTGGGAGCCGTTCTTTGTGTGGGCGAATTACTTGAAGAACGCGAAGCCGGGAACACCGAATCTGTTTTGGATGAACAGANGAAAGGTGGTTTGGAAGGCGTTTCGGCTGAGCAAATGGCTAATGTTGTGATTGCATACGAACCTGTCTGGGCCATCGGAACAGGAAAAACAGCTTCACCCGAGCANGCTGAACAAGCTCATGCTCACCTTCGCAAATGGTTGGCAAGCCGTTATACTCAAGAACTGGCTGATTCTATCCGTATTCTGTATGGGGGAAGTGTCAAGCCTGCCAATGCACTGGAGTTGTTGGGACAGACCAACGTCGATGGTGCCCTTGTGGGGGGAGCCAGCCTGTCAGTTGATAATTTTGGTCCAATCATCGAAGCCGGCTTAAAATTGTCTAAGTAGTGATCCAAAACCTTCAATGGATCGTTAATGTACAATTGAGGTTGTTGTGCAGTATACTATTCAGAGCAAGATTTCTAGACATAAAGAGATTTGCACTGTAACCTTACACGTATTCGCGTATTTGTTTGCGCGTTGTATGTTTCCTAAGTCCTTGTCAGTACAAGGCCACGAGGGATATCTTCTCGCAAGTATTAATTGAGTTTGGTATTATAACTGTGACCTTCAATTTGTGATGAGGCGAAGGGCTTTGTTTTTCCCGGTGTTTGTTTTCTTCCGGTGTTTATTTTCTTCCTGTAAAGGAGTTTGTCCGCGTGGACTATTTAATGTTGGTCGTGTTGGGATTCTTGAGCTTTCTGCTAATTATCATTGTCTTACTACAACGTGGACGTGGCGGCGGATTAGCCGGTGCGTTGGGCGGTGCAGGTGGTCAAAGTGCATTTGGTACCAAAGCTGGCGATGTCTTTACAAAAATCACTGTTGGGATAGCATTTATTTGGGTGCTGGTTGCTGGGATTAGCATTAATTTACTCAGCTCGACAACAGGTTCCGGATACAAGGGGGGGGATAATGTCCCTGATACAATATCCAGTACAGAAGACGAAGAAAGTGATGAAGCATCAAACGATGCACCTGCTGCCGGAACAGAGGACGAAGGATTAAAAGGTCCCGAAATGGATGCTCCTGAAACAACCGAGCCAAAAAAATCTTCTGAAGACAAAAAAACAGAACCGGTTACCAAAACACCCGTAACCACGGAAGACAAAAAGGCTGAGGAAAAGAAAACTGAAGAAAAAACGGAGCCGGTAAAAGTTGATCCCAAAAAGGTTGAGCCGAAAAAAGCTGAACCTGAAAAGACTGAACCCAAAAAAGAAGAAGCGGCCAAGCCTGAAGAAAAGACAGAAAAACCAGCTGAGGCTACTAAGTAGACACCGGGTATTGTCGTTGTAGGGATGTGTGAAATTCACTGACAGTGTGTGAATTTTATTTTAATGCGATTCCCGACTCCTTCAAATCGTATATTCAGGTTTTCAACGGGTCGTGCAGATCAGCAGGAAGTATTGTCGTGATTTATAGTATGACTGGCATCGGGCGTTCGCGTCACGAAGACGATCAGATCAGGGCAGCAGTTGAAATCCGAGCTGTCAACAACAAGTTTCTGAAGTTGAATTTGCGTCTTCCCGATACATTGAATGGTCGGGAAGTAGCCATTGATCGCATTGTTCGTAAATATCTCGAACGCGGCACGATATCGATTAATGTGCAGTTGACGCTGCAAAAACAAGTCAGCCCGTATGCGATTCATCAGGAAACACTCAGCGAGTACGTTCGAGAAGCTCAGGCCATCTCTGAGAAATTGCATTTGGAACCTCCCAGCCAGATTGTTGATTTTCTAAAGCTTCCAGGCGTCGTTGTTGATCGATCAAATTCACTTGAAGACGAGGGAGAAGCAGAGTGGCAAGTATTTGAGCGGGCATTGATTAATGCGTTGGATCAATTGCAAAACTTTCGTCGAACCGAAGGCGATGCAATGTCCAAAGCCCTGGAGATGTACTGCAAGGAAATTTCAGCAACGGTGGTGAAGATTGAAGCTCGCTCGCCTGTTGTTGTGGACAATTATCGAACTCGACTCAAAGACCGAATCAACAATTGGCTCACTGAACACGGTGTTGAAATTGAGGCCCATGATATATTGCGAGAGGTGAGTATTTTCTCCGAACGTTGCGATATCACAGAAGAAATTACTCGGCTCAATAGCCATGTGAATCAGTTTAACGAATTCTTGAACGAAAAGAATTCGCCGGGCCGGAAACTCGATTTTCTTTGCCAGGAGATGTTTCGAGAGACTAATACAATCGGTTCCAAAGCAAACGATATTGAAATCTCTCATGATGTGGTTGCCATGAAGGCAACTGTTGAGAAGATGAGAGAAATCGTACAGAACATCGAATAAAACGGCATCAAACTGTAGTCTGGACAGACAACGTGAGTGTGGAACAATCTGCGAAGGAATTGCCGTTTTGCATTGTTGTTTTATCGGGACCAAGTGGGTCCGGGAAAACAACAATCGTTTCACGGCTGGTGCAAGATTCTCCCGTAAAGTTAATAAAGTCGATTTCAGCCACCACTCGTACACCACGCGAAGATGAAGTCGATGGAGAAGATTACTATTTTCTTTCTGGTGAAGAGTTTGAAACGAAGCGGAAACAGAATGAGTTTCTGGAATATGCTGAGGTTCACCGCACTGGTTACTGGTACGGGACACTGAGATCGGAAGTTGAGCGTGCTCGGCAATCAACGGGATGGTGTTTTTTAGAGATCGATGTTGAGGGCGCATTAAATGTGATGCTAGATTATCCGGAAGCCTTAACAGTCTTTATTACCACGCCATCTGAAGAGGAATTTGAACAACGCCTCAGAGATCGGGGCACAGAAGACGAAGCCGTTATTCAGCGTCGGCTGGAAACAGCTCGTCGCGAACTCGAATTTGTTGATCGTTATCAGTATTGTGTGATTAACGACAATTTGGATCGAGCAGTTAATGAAATCAAAGATATTTTATCAAACAAATCTGAGGAGCTAATGAGCCATGCTTGATGCACTTAAAGAAGAAGCAATCATTGATAAAGTCGGGGGGCGTTTCAAACTGACGACTATGATCCAGAAACGCATGGTTGCATTGAACCGAGGGGCACGCCCATTGGTTGATCTCCCAACTAAAAATCTGATGGAAATTGTCGTCCAGGAAATTCTGGAAGACAAAATCTTTCTGGATCATTCTGGCAATGTCGCGTTAAAAGGCGATGTGGCTCCTTCGGTCGAAGACCTCTTCGACGATGCTGGCCCCAATTTAGATGATCTGGGATAGTTTGGTGGCAAGCCGAGAGATTTTACTGGGCGTCTCTGGGGGAGTCGCTGCTTATAAGTCGGCAGACTTGGTCAGCCGACTTGTGAAGCAGAATTATGAAGTTTCGGTTGTCATGACTGAAGCCGCAGGGCAGTTTATTGGCCCTGCGACATTTGAGGCTTTGACAAATCGCCCGGTTTATTAGGGGATCTCTTCGCCTCGGGAACATTTTCTGGGAGAACACATCGGATTGGCTCGTAGAGCTGATCTGTTTCTTATTGCCCCAGCGACTGCGAATATTATTGGCAAACTAGCAAATGGCATCGCGGACGATCTGCTTTCAACACTCGCTTTAACCGTTACGTGCCCTGTGCTTGTTGCCCCTGCGATGAATGTCGAGATGTGGGGCAAGCCAGCGGTCCAGAGAAATATCAGCCAGCTCGAAGAAGATGGCGTTGAAATCATCCCGCCGGGTGAAGGCTGGCTGAGCTGTGGCGTTGTGGGTAAAGGACGTATGGCCGAGCCAATAGAGATCTACAATGCGATTGAGCAGACTTTTGATTGCCCATCCTGAATAACTTTTGCTTGCATGTAACTGCTGGTATCCAAAGGTGGCTCTGATACTCATTCGCAGATCAGAACTGGATCTAGCCTCAGATGTTGGATTCTTCTGGGGCTAGAACTATTATACCAAGCTCAATTAATACTTGCGCGAAGCTCTCGCTCGTGGCCTTGTACTGACAAGGACTTAGGGTATGTTCAACTCGCAAACAAATATGCGAATGCGTATTACCTGTCAGCTCAGTCAGTTTTGCATGGGCTGACTATCATTTCCTCAAAATTTCCTTTGCACCCCAGCCACCCTTCTCTTCATCTTCCATCAGGTATCGTAAGCGGCAAAGCGCTAGCTGCCGGTAAATTGAACCAGACCGCTCATTTACTAAAGCGCCTCAGCGAATTCCTGAAATCCGCTGAAGACCGTCAGAAAATGAAACATCTGCGGACGATCTTTTACTCCTGGAAATACGAGTCGCCAGCAAGCAAAACCACAAAAGTTTGCAAATTCAAAACTGGCGATTCGGGCTGGTATTTAGTGTCTTTTAAAATGAGTTTACCCGTTGTATTCGTGTTCCCATTCTTTGCGTACTTCGTGCAAGCCTTGCGTACACAAATCGTACATCTCGCTAATTCTACGAAGCACCGGAGCTTCTTCCTCGTAAGGCTCTTGCTCATAGGTGCTTGCGATGTAGTATGAACGCTTGCCCTGTTGCGGTAGTTGATCAGAAAATCTTTCCGGTCGATCGCTTTGAGGTATTTCAGGGATTCTGGATACACTCCGGACCAAAATAATGTGAAATCTCCGATGTGTCGGTGAATTTCGCGACGCGGGCGTTCATGTGACTGCTCAGCTTCATAAAGCATTCCAGATACTTGTTCGAGACGATGCCCTTGCTGGTCTCGAAGCTTGAATATCGCTTCATTTCGCAGAAATCTAAGCAGCAGATCGGTCAAATAGTCCACTAAATGAGGATCGACGATACCCATCTCTGCATGGAAAGTGTTTTCAAGCAATCCTGCAAACAGGTTTTTCAGTTGCTCTTCGCCAGAAATAATTCGGACCATACTCACATTCCTCCAAAAGCTGTGCATCTAAGCGATGCGGAACAGAGCCTTGCATATATCAATGATATCTGATTGGTGATAATCAGGTCAATTTCTATTTCTTTGCCTTCCCCTGTTGTAAATAATTCCCTACGATTCGGCTTGACTTTGCAATTTGACACAATTTGCGTATTCCGATCAGCAGCCATCTCTTATGAATTGCTGTGTTTAATGGTCGAATGATATACAGGTAAGTCCACCGTCTCACACTAATTTCGAGGTAGATTAAGAAGCAATGACCGAACAAAAAGCAACAAACGTTACCTGGCACGATCACACTGTAAGTACTGATGATCGAGCAAAACTCAACAAACACAAAAGTGCAGTCCTGTGGTTCACCGGATTGAGTGCCTGTGGAAAAAGTACTGTCGCAAACACTGTCGACCATATTTTGCACGAAAAAGGAATTCACACTTTCGTTCTTGATGGCGACAACGTTCGCATGGGATTGAACAAGAACCTTGGTTTTTCTGCTGAAGATCGCACAGAAAACATTCGCCGCATCGGTGAAGTCGCCAAATTGTTCTGTGAATCTGGTGCACTGGTTTTAACCGCGTTCATTTCTCCTTACCGAGCAGACCGAGATAGTGCTCGTGAAATCCTTAACGATGGACAATTCATCGAAGTTTACGTCAACGCCTCTTTGGAAACCTGCGAAGCTCGTGACCCTAAAGGTCTCTACAAAAAAGCCCGAGCAGGCGAAATCAAAGGGTTCACCGGAATTGATGATCCTTACGAAGAACCAACCAAAGCAGAACTCGTTCTCGACGCTGATAACAAAAGCATCGACGATCTGGCTCAAGAAGTTGTCGCTTACCTCGAATCCAATGGATACCTGGCAGTCTAGGCAGCTTTGAGCTTTGCAAGCTCAATAAAGAATGATGATTTCAATCGCCTCTGTGGACTTGATCCGCAGAGGCGTTTTTTATGCGCCTGATCTGAATTCAAAGATCTTTTGTTCACAGGCATCAACCGGTTATTCTTCGAATTCATGGAAGAAATTACAAATCTTGCTCAACTTTTGTTGTTCATGAGAGAATCGTCCAGAAACCACTGAAAAACGCTTTTTTGATATCAGTCGGACGGATATGTCAGTCAGGGTAAACTGCGTTGAGATTAACGCCACCTCAAAGTTTCCGTAGATAAGCTGACTTAACAAAATAGCCTTGTTCGGAGCCGATGAAAATGCTTCCAAAGGGGCTTTTCAGGCTATTTCAAAAACACCGGATTGACACATTTTTTTTTCACGGATAGAGTAATCTCTTCAAAGCAGCAAGTTCACTGTTTCATCAGAATCTGATTCGAAACGACTCCTTGGCTGTCTATTCAAACGGCGTTTTTGGTAATCGTTTTAAGCGATGACCAAAACCTGAAAAGCG
>JAESQE010000121.1 GCA_016765335.1 Planctomycetaceae bacterium | reverse complement strand
TTTTAATCCAATTTACCACTCACCGCTCGGCGCTACGTTTTCTGGCCGTTGTTTACAACCATTCCGCTTGGCTTCCCGAAATTGACGATAATTGCTCATGGTATGATAATAACAATCAGACAAAGGTGCGTCATGACGCACCCTACGGAACTGAACTGAATACCCGACTTAGTGTGTGAATACGCTAAAGCGTAAAAGCTTGTTTTTCATGCCATCGAGACACATGGATCAGGTCCGACCTTTGTGCCATCCTCATCTACTTGCCAGCATGTATTGTTGGAAACATCCATCGCAGTCAGGCTTCCACCAAACCCACAGCCGGTATCAATACAACAGTAAAAACCAGCGAAGCAAGGAAACTGGTTGTTGATCGATACTGGAATACCAGCAGTAGTTGGCATGTGTAAAAAGGAATGGTTCCGTCTCATGGCACGGAACCCATTGGGAAAGAAAATCCCAATGGGCTTCAGGAATGTCATTCGTCGAATTGTTGTTACCGTATGACATAAGTGTCCCGGTTCCCCCCTGCGAACGCCAGCGTTCTTCGGCATGCTCGTCGTCATGGCTATCCAGCCATTTCAACTGCCATTGTCCAGGCATCCGCTTTCAGTTTTGCTCCACTCCCGAACCAGGCTGATTCAAGTCGTCGGCTCGCTTTTTCCTGGTCTGTTCGTCCCCTGGTTGATCGGTGATGATCGACAAATTCGGTCACTGCATTGAAAGCCGCCCAGGTGGTCAGTTTGGTTTCCGGGATATCTTGCCCTCGTCCATGTTCAAAAAGATGGAAAAGTTCTTTACGAATATTTGCCGTCCTCTGGTTTTTGCTTTCTGGATTATCCGGGTATAGCATGGAAAAGTAGTTTTTGAGTTGCCCTCGTGTCGGATAGTGCCAGGCAAGACGATTGATGCGGCGATCTAAATTCCCATAAAAGTATTTTGCGAGACCAAGAATTTCCTCAGCTTCAGCAACTTTGGCTGTCGGATCTCCCTTGTGAATGATCGAAACTCCTTGCCCTCGACTTCTTCGCTCCGCCATCCCCAGCGTATTGGCACAGACTACTCGAATCGGCGTAAAGAATACTCGAAGTGCTGAACTCCCATCATGAGAGTTACTTAAAAGCAGAAATTGCTCGGTGACATCTTCAGAATCCTTGACTCGAATTTCTCCCGGCAACTTCGCCAACATCCAAATCTTCTGACCTTGACCAAGAGCCCCAGCAGTGTGATATCGAATTTCTCCATCGGCCACCATAGCATCAAGAAACCCAAAACACTGATGATTTTGCACAGGCTGGTAACTGTTACCAACCACTCCCAAAACAGCATTGCTGTCAGTCCGAATCACGGCCTTTCGTTTAGGAACCGGAATTCCATTAGTCGTAATCAATGGTTCCAATTGAATCACATAATCCAAACCCGCAGCAGAAATAGCCTCAGCCGCACTCGCCGGCTCCTCCAACTTCGTTCCCAACCGATGCCAGGGAGCTTCCCCAACATACATCATAGCCGTCTGGCCGTTCGTAATCGCAAGATCGTGTGACATTAGAACTCCCTTTAGTTCGAGTAAACAGTTTCTTCACTGAATACCCGAAAGAGAGTTATTTAGTTCATCATGAAAAAACAGTCGCGAGCTCCTGCCAATAAATTTCAATTTCCCAAAGAAGACAATTCCAAATGAAAGAAGTACGGCTATAAACTGCGGAACCCAATTTCGCAAAGATATTCATAAGTCTTGTCGTAGTATTCGGAATTCCTAGTCGGGTCATCTGAGTCGCCGTCAGGAACGACTATAACCATCCCTTGTCTAGCACGAGTTAGTAAAACTCGATAGGCGTTTTTGAGATAAGCCTTTCGTTCTTGCTTTCGAATTCGGTTCCATCGATACCCTCTAAATGACCACTCCTCCCAGCCATTTTTAGATAATCTAAAATCTGCATCCCAAGTCACACAAGCCCAGTCGAGTTCAAGACCTTGAATTTGAAATTCCGTTACGACATCTTCAAGGTAATACGATGATCTAACATCAGTTTTATCATTAAGGAACCAATGAATTGGATTCACTTTTGTGCGTACATCAATCGCGTAAGGTTTAAGCCGCTGTGCCTGTGACGATACGACAATTCCATACCGTTCCGAGCCCCGAGCTTGGTTTTTCAACCAGCGTTTGGCTTTTTGCAAATTACGAGTAATTACAATTGGATAACGATCAGCAAGGTGGCTGTAAATATCCTGTGCTTTTTCTTTATTGATATCAAGGATTTGTTTCACTAATAATGAAACATTCTCAGCCCTAAATGACCTCATGGAAACTGCGAGGTGTAACTCATCACGAAAGGTTGTATTTACATGTGCTTTGATTTTTTGTATTGCATCGCCTGCTGTGTATTCGCTATCGGTAAGACGCGATGAAATACAGAGATGCCAATCAGGAAACGACCGAATAACTGATTCAATCCATTCAGTGATTCCTGCTTCTCCGGTATTGATTTCTTGACCTCCGCCAACAAGACAAACGATAACAGCCCAATCAGGATGACGATCTAGGCAGGAAATTAAAAACTCAGGTTCAGATTGATCAAAGCTAATCTTCTTTTTCTGTTGCATGAACTTCACTGTTTGGGAAAAATCCCACGATCTCTGTGCTTCATCAAAGATTGCCACATGCTCAATCGGCGGCTGAGTGGAATCTATTAGGCAGTCATCACGAAAATGATGCACATTTTGAATGAACATTTTCACTTCGCTCAACACTTCGCTTTTTTTGACCTTTTGACCGTTAGTTTTATGCCGTTCAACTTTATCACGTGCTAACGCTTCGCGAAGTATTGCAACAAGGGGACCATTGCCAGAAAGAAATACGCTGTGAAGCCCATCGTCAGCATCAATATGTTTTGTGGCAATATTTAGCCCAACCAATGTCTTGCCTGCACCAGGGACACCCGTTACAAAACAAATTGCCTTTTTTGAATTTGCCTTTGCCCAGTCTATAATTTCTGAAATTGCATGAGTTGTAGAAGTTAAATTAGTTGCACCAGCGTCACTTCTAGATATCTCATCAACCGAATGTCCGTTATACAGGGCAGTTGCTGCCTCAATGATAGTTGGTGTTGGTTGGTATCGACCTGATTCCCAAATTTCAGGATCAATTGTAGGACCATTTGTAAACTCTAAAACATTTGTAAAAACATCAGCAAGTGTCTGTTCATTGCTCTTAATGGGCAGAAGAATTCCGTCATTTTGTTGAGTCATTGCAACAACTGGCATTTGGTCTGGAGCTTTTGTTGCAATGAGAATCGGTGCAATAATGCATTCATGGCTCGACTCATGAAAATTTTTGAGATCAAGTGCATAGTCCCAAACTTGATCAATAGCGTGAGACAAATACTCCTTCTCGCCTACTTTGAATTCAAGAACAAAGAGTACGGGCCCAATGACAATAACGACATCGANTCGCTTACCAAGTCTTGGNATTGAATATTCGAAATAGACATTACCTTGAGTAGAAACGGCTGGCAAAAAAGTTTTTAAAATCCGAATTTCTTCAACCCAAGCATCACGCTGAGTGGGTTCTAAACCAAAGTCATTTTTTTTGACCATCGCCCCAATGATTGCTTCGTCGCTTGCTGCTAGGAATGATGCAATCGATTCAGAATAGAAGTATCGGCTTAAAGTGGATTCTGTCATGGAGTTCCAATAATAGAATTTCAATCCAAATTGCAGTGAGAAATAATCACAATCTTACATTCCATTAAATTACGATTCGCAATGTCTGTAATCTGGCGGCTTCACGTACTGTCAGGCTGCGGCATTGTGTGGGGTCAGGGTGGATGAAGTAGTGACCGTCTTTTGAGATGTGTGAAGTGATTGTTGTAGAAGGTTGATCGCCTAGCTGAACGCGGAAGCGGTCATTGAAGTTCCCGCTGGTTGCATTTTTGTGATTGGGAAGCAGTGCGGAAGGAAACTGATGGAGTCTTGGCGAGATACCATGATGCTTACTGTATGCCGCAGCGAACAGGTACCTCACAAGATCACGATCCAGATGCGAGCGAGTTTCATGATTACAGACTCCAGGTAAGCGTTCGTCGATAAAATGGTCGTACAGTGGATGAGATTCATTTAGAGTCTTTGATTTCCGTATAAAACTACTGCCGCGACTTTGTGGTGGTTGCTTATTGCCACTAATTGATCCGACAATCCGCTCGCGAATTTCATCATCCAAATTAACCAACCATCTAGGAGAATTCATTGAATCTTTCAAGCCAATTTGATCTTGAATTGATTTGAGCCACGAATCAGCATCATCCACAAGCCGCACGTATTTATCACCTTTCCTTGTTCTCGACAAACCACTACGTAACCTTGGCAGCAAATGAATAACTGAATTGACGGTTGGAGCAGCCTTGGCTACCAAAGGTGGTAACTCCACATCTCCAAGATCTTCACGAATGCCTACAAGGATTACCCGATGCCTCTGCTGAGGAACACCGTATTTTTCACATGCAACAATGAATTGACGGGGATCGTGCTCCTTATACGAATCGATTTCGTCCGTTGCAACAACTGGCAGCACCCGGT
>JAESQE010000120.1 GCA_016765335.1 Planctomycetaceae bacterium | reverse complement strand
ACGGCGTTGAAGTAGAAGATACCGTACATGTGCTGGCTCGTCATGGGAATGTGCTTGCCAATTATGTGCTCAATCAGCATCAGCCCAATAATGAAACTATTATCAGCGTAATCTGCGAACGAGGCACGCTACGCTTTGAAGGGCATAATCAGCGATGGCGTGTCATGGAACAGCCCGATACTCCCTGGCAGGATTCTGCTGAGATTTCTCTCCAGCGGGATACATTATTTGAGTACCAGGCGGAGGCATTTCTGGATGCAACTGAAGGGAAGTCTCCGGCTTTGTGTGATTTGAAAGAGGGCATTTCTTCTATGAAAGTCAATCTTGCAATTCTTCAAAGTCTCGAAAGTGAATCTTGGCAGACAGTTGGATCTGAGGAATTGAATTGAAATGAAAAACGTATCTGAACTGTTTAGCCTCAAAGGAAAAGTGGCGTTTATTTCGGGAGCGACCGGGTACCTGGGTTCTGCAATGGCAGAAGCGCTGGCAGAAGCTGGAGCTTCGGTCGTTGTCAGTAGTCGAAACCTTGAAAAGGCACAACAAGCAGCAGGCAAACTTCCTCAGATAGAAGGTGCGGTTCATTATGCTGTCGAAATGGATCAGATGGAAGAGGATTCGATCCAGGCCGGATTCGAGCAGGCCGTTCAGCTGGCAGGTTGCATTGATATTCTAGTCAATAACGGTCAGCAATCGGCTCCTCAGGATTGGAAAGAGGTCACCGGCGAGCAATTCACTCAACAACTTCAAAATGCAACGGGCTATTTTCTGCTATCTCGTTTATTGAGATCGCATGTGGTGGAACGTGGCTGTTGCGGATCGGTGATTATGCTCGGTTCGATGTACGGAATAGTCGGATCGTATCCGGAATGTTACGAGGAGATTCAATATTCCAGCCCCGTGGCTTATCATGTTCTCAAAGGGGGAGTTTTGCAGATGACTCGCCACTTGGCTGTTTACTGGGGGAAGGATAATGTTCGGGTGAACTCTCTTTCTCCTGGACCATTTCCGTCCTCGGCGGCTCCGCAAAATATGGTGGATCGGCTGATAACAAAAAGCCCGATGGGGCGTATGGGCACACCAGAAGAATTAAAAGGAGCGATTGTCTTTTTGGCAAGTGACGCTTCCAGTTATATGACAGGTCAGAATTTAGTAATTGATGGAGGTTGGACCGCGTGGTGAATGAATTTGGTGAAGTGACTCTTTTCGAAAAAGCCAAGCAGTCGCTTGTTGCGACTCCTGCGATGGTGATTGATCTTGCGTTAGTCAGAGAAAATCTGTTGAAGCTAAGTGCTTATCTCAAACCGCATGGGATTACCGTACGGCCTCATACAAAAACGCATAAATCGAAACGGTTGGCTCAAGAACAGTTAAATACGGGTTCTGTGGGGTTAACCGTTGCCAAGGTTGGCGAAGCGGAAGTGATGGCCGAAGTGTGTGACGATATTTTAATCGGATACCCTGCCATTGATGCTCATCGTTGCAGTCGAATTGCCAAGTTGGCACATAAGATTACATTGCGGGTCGCTGTGGATTCTAAATATGGAATTGAGGCACTGGCTCGTGCAGCGAAAGAAGCTGGTTCGACGATTGGAGTTTTGATCGATCTGAATTGTGGCAGCGATCGAACCGGTGTCGCGACTCCAGAGCTTTCGCTGGAACTGGCTCAGCACGTTGTATGTTGCGGCGAGGGAGTCAGGTTGGATGGTTTGTTCTTTTATCCAGGGCAGGTTTGGGTGCCAGTGGATCAGCAGCCCCCGGTTCTGAAAAAGATTGATGACCTGCTGAAGAAGACTCTCAATTTGTGGACCGAAGCAGGGTTGAAAGCTGAAATTGTTTCTGGAGGATCGACTCCGACAGCTTATCAGTCTCACCACATTACTTCTCAAACTGAGATTCGACCAGGCACGCACATCTTTAACGATATGAATACGGTTCATGCAGGATTCTGTACACTTCAGGATTGTTCTGTGGCGTTAATTTGTACGGTCATTAGCGATGCTGTTGACGGAAAAGTAATCATTGATGCGGGATCGAAATCGCTTACGAGCGATAAAAATGTAACGCAGCCAGATTCCGGCTACGGTTACATTCTGGAATATCCCGAAGCTCAGGTTTCTAAACTGAGTGAAGAACATGGCGAGTTGGATGTGCGGAATTGCAAGAGCGTTCCTGAAGTTGGTGATCGGGTGACATTAATTCCGAATCATATTTGTCCTTGCCTGAATTTGCAGGAACAGGTTTGGCTTCAAACAGAAAATGGTCTGGAAGAATTAACCGTTGATACTCAGGGGATGATTATATGAGTCATCGCAACGAACATCTCAAAGGTGTTTTTCCTGTTTTTCAAACGCCGTATTGTGATGATGAATCGATTGATTTCGATGTTTTGCAACGCGAGATTGAGTGGTTGTTTGAATCTGGCTGTGATGGCATCGTCCCGGCGATGGTCTCTGAGGTATTGCGATTAAGTGATGCTGAAAGAAAAGCGTTAGGCGGGGCGAGTTGTCGATTTGCAGGTGATCTCGGAGCAACGATTTTAAGCGTCGGGGCTGAGAGCACAGTCGTTGCAGTGGAAAATGCAAAGCATGCCCAGGGATGCGGAGCAGCCGCGGTGATGGCGATCCCTCCGGTTTCGATTGGAGCTACTGAAGATGATCTTGCTGACTATTATGAGCAAATTGTGCAGGCCATTGAAATTCCGGTCATCATTCAGGATGCCAGCGGTTACGTGGGCAAGCCGATGTCCATTTCATTTCAGTCGCAGATGCTAAAACAATTTGGGGCAGATCGTATTCTGTTCAAGCCGGAAGCTGTTCCGATTGGTCCCCGACTTTCTGAGCTGCGAGATGCAACGCAAGGCTGTGCCCACATTTATGAGGGGACCGGTGGGATTTCGTTAGTTGATAGTTATCGACGTGGTATCGCAGGTACGATGCCCGGAGCTGATCTGATTCAAGGGATTGTCGCGCTTTATAAAGCATTGCAGGCAGGTGATGAAAAGCGGATTTATGAGCTATCGTTACCGATTTCTGCGATCATTTCGACTCAGAATTCTTTAGATGCTTTTCTGACAATCGAAAAACATCTTCTCGTGAAACAAGGGGTCTTTCGAAATACGATTGTACGAGGGCCTAAAGCTTATTCACCCGATCAGGAAACGCTGGCTGAGGTGGATCGCCTGTTTCAATTATTAAAGAATGTGTTGGAGGAAACAGAATGATTATCGATGTACACAGTCACGTTTGGGAATATCCGCTGCATTTTGGAGACGATTTCCGAAAGCAAGCCGTTCGTGCCCGGGCAGGTGTTGAGGTTGATTTGACTGTTCGGTACGAAGATTACCGTAAAACTGCTCCCGAGGAAACTCGCACGATTGTCTTTGGTGGCAAAGCGAAGCTGAGCGGGATTTGGGTCGATGATCGTTATGTGGCTGATTATGTCGCGAAAAATCCGGAGACACTTATCGGGTTTCTCTCAGTCGATCCGACACAGCCCGGTTGGCAGGAGGAACTGCGCCAGGGACATGAAGAGTTTGGACTTCGGGGTATCAAACTACTTTCGATGTACGCTGGCTTTCGTCCGGATGACAGTACGCTGGATCCGCTTTGGGAGTATGCGAGCAAACNTCATCTCCCGGTGCTTCTGCATACCGGCACAACATTTATTGCACAGGCCCCGTTAGAATGTACGTTGCCTCGGCATCTGGATGCGGTCGCGACTCGCTTTCCTGAGGTTCGTATGATCCTGGCGCATTTAGGGCATCCGTATGAAGGGGAAACCGTTGCAGTAATTCGTAAACATCCCAATCTGTATGCTGATATTTCGGCGTTGTACTATCGACCGTTTCAGCTGTATCAATCTTTAATGCTGGTGCAGGAATACGGCATCTGGAACAAGGTCTTATTCGGGACCGATTATCCATTCACAACGNTCAATGATACCGTCCAGGGGTTAAGAGCCTTGAATAACATGGTCGATGGTTCCAATTTCCCTCGGTTAGATGAAGATCAAATCGAGCAAATGATCTACCGCGATTCATTACCTCTGCTCGGATTATAAACATTCAGCAAGCGGCAAGACGCTAGCCGCCGGTAGTACATAAAGGAAGCTCTGGAAATTTAATTCCAGAGCTTCCTGAAAGCAGTTTGATTATAAAAGACAGATTTTAAACCCCCTCTAACTCCCTCTTAGTAAAGGGGAGAACCTGTTGTTAGAGGTTCCTTTAAAACAATTCGGCAGTTGCTACTGGTCTCGCAAGCAGACCGGCGGCTAGCGCCTTGCCGCTTACGGTGATGTACTCCAGTAATCATTTCTTTAAGTTGGGTTTCATCGACCTTGTTTCTTGATGTTGTTTACCAAGCATCGTATCAGTGAAGCCTTTGAGGTCTGTCCAGAATGTTCCTTCGCCTGCATAAATCAGGTTCAGTTCGATATCATCAGGAAGACCATCTGCGAAGACCCAGCTGTTGTAGGCTTCGCTGGAGCCGAAGGCATCGACAGCCAGCTTGAATTTGTCTGCCTTGGCTTCTTCGAGCATGCGGATTGCATTGGCCTCTGCCTGTCCCAGCAGGACGGTGGCTTTGGCTTCCAAAACCGCAATATCCTTATCAATACCTGCAACAATCTGCTGGGTTTTCGCCGCTGTTTCTTTAGCGGTTTTTTCTCCTTCAGCAATTGCATTGGCTACCATTTTATCGGTTTCGACACTGACTCTTTCAGCTTCGAGTTCAACCTTCTGCTCAGCTTCTCGCAGGTCCGATTCCACATCTGCTGTGATTGTTTCTTGAATCCTGGTCAATGCCAATTCTTCAGAAACAAAGGCTTCCTGCTTGTACTTACGTATTTCCTGAGGAATATAAATCTGACGTACCAACCCATAAAGCAGCGTGACATCTTTTTCGATCAATGCTTTCTGGAATTTCTCTGTTGTGGCAGCTTGAAACTCTTGCCTGGTATCACCCACAAGTAATTCCACTGCTGTGTATTCTGATCCAATGGTTCTACAGATAGATTCGATTTGAGGCATAACAACTTTGGTTTCAACGGCTTGCACATTCCCAAATTTGCTGATCACATTGGGCGCTTGTTCGGGAGTGATACCCCAGATGGCCGTGAAGTCCATAGTGATTGTAAAAGCATCGTTTGAAGGAAAGGAAATTCCGGTTCCATCGTTGGCGATCATTGGTTCCCCGGCATCGTCGAACATCGTTGTGCCGTCAGGTTTGGTCAATAAGCTGGCTTTGATACTTTTTTCTCGAAACCCGATTTCCACGATGTCGATGTGTTGTTCTTTTTCATTGGTTGGATAAATTCCTGGAGGAAAGACATNTTTTTGAATTCCTTTTTTTGCCCCGGTAATTGGATTGTTATCCAGGTTGGTGACAACGCCGACATACCCGGTTGGAATGACAACCCAGCCTGCATATTTGGTTTGGCTTTGATCCTGGATTTCTTTGGTCTGCATGATGGTGAACGAGTAGGCATAGTCGTTGACGCGGTAACGTCCAGGGCCAAACACTTTGCGAAGAATCCCTTTGTATTCAGCTTTACCCAGATCACCATCCACCAGATATTCTCCAGCGGGTAATTCTTTACCAATTTTGGAAGTTGCGATTCCAACTTCCCCTGGTTTGACAATTACATCAGGAATTAATTCCCGTTCCCAATAAAACGGAGTGCGAAAGTGTCGTCCCGGTCCGAGAAGTTCCCGGACGACTCCTTTTTCAGTAGGCACACCATTTTCGTCAACTTTGGCAAAGCCTGTTTTGGATTCCGGCTTGTTGTAGCCAGGCAAGAAGGGAAGTGGCGGACCTTTGTATCTCAAACGCATGCTATAGCCTTCAGGGACATAGACGCGGTTGATGGTCCATTCAAAAATTGACCAACCAGCCACGATAAACATCGCAGCTGCGGCAACGATTAAGACAATACCTTTAGTCGATAATAATGATGACCGAGTAGCCATGTGACTTTTCCTTTATTGATATTCTGTTTAACAGAACTTTTGATCTTTGATTTTGTGTCGTAGGGTCCGTTGTGTGCGGACCGAAATGGTATTATTTATCACAATTAATGGCCCGCACAGCGGACCCTACTCAATTATTTCTCAGGGGGCTTAACGACTGGTTTGGTTGTCGCAGGAGCCACCTTTTTCTCTGGATTAGCAAACGATTCGAATATCTTCATGATGGGGCTATTGTCTGTGTTAGCCATGATGCGTTTATAAGCTGGTGCAAGTTTTTTATTCAGCACATACTTTGCGTACTCTGCCCCTTCTCCGTTAAATGCTTCAACGGCTCGCTTCCAACCGGCTGCTTCAGCTTCATTGTTGAAACCAACAACATCCGCTTCTGCCTGGGCGCGGGAGAGGATTGCTTCGGCTTCATCTTCGGCAGCCTTCAGCTTAAATTCTGCAACAGACATGTTTTCATTTGCTTTGATGACTGCAACTTCCTGTTCTTGCATCGCTTCGGTGGTCACTTTGACAACAGACTGCTCAGCGGCAATCAAGGCTTGTTTTCGCTCGATCATTTTCTTTGAAACGGCTAAGNTCTGTTCTTCAACTTGTTGTTCAATTTGCTTTTCGTACTGTTCGACTTCTATTTTTTTCTGCCCTCGTTCTCGGATTGGCTCTGCAATTTTCTCAGGAGGAAAGATCTTGGTGATTTTTGCGACAACAACTTCAATACCCAATGGTTCGCATTCTTGCCGCATGGCATTTTCAAAGTTCTCTTCAAATTCTGTTCGTGTTTTTCCATCAATGAAATCTCGACCGGAGATTTTTGAGCCTTCGACCCGGCAGTAACTTCGAGCGATGGGCATGATGACTTTGCGAATGATTTCTTCATCGATTCTGTCGCCGTTATCTTCATCGTTGAAGGTGACATAAACTTCGGCAGCCTTATCGGGCATCACTCTAAATTCGATGGTTCCATCCAGGCTGACCCAAAATCCATCTTTGGAAGGGAATCCCATATCATTCTTTTCTGCCAGATCGAATGTCTGACTTCTGCAATCGACCTGTTTGATACTTAATTCGTAAGGATTCACGTAATGGGTACCAGCTCCGAGCGTATCAGCCTCGACACCCCGTTCCCCTTTTTCTACCAGTAACGTATTTGGTATTTTGGGCATTGTTCCCGCCAGGTTGGTAACGACTCCGTAGTACCCAGCAGAGATTACTACGGGTTTATGGATTTCGATGTCAAACAGATACGGATTAATGGGATACCGCCCGGCTCGTAAGACGCCTGGCACAATTCCTTTAGATAAAACGCCATCCACAAAGATCTCTTTAGTTTCATCTACATGGGCAATGAATTCGCCATATCCAAGGTCCTCTCCTGAAAGAGAAACCAGGACTCCCATTTCGCCCTCTCCGATTACTGTTTGTTCGATGACTGTCCAGTCCCAATGGTACGGGTTGAACCAGTGGCGTCCTTCAAGCAGGAATTCTCGCTGCACCCCTTTGAATTTCTCTTCGGGAGCAACTTCCTGATCGTTTCTTAGATCTTCGCCAGTCTTTTTGATCAGAATGGCCATTTCTCCGGTGACCACATCGACACGGAAGAAGTTAAATGCCATCCAGCCGCCTACGAGCAGGGAGATAGCGAGAAAGACCACGCCACCCGTACTGTAAAGCAGCGTTTTAAGGCCTTGGTTTCGGTCGTAAGAGCTTTGTCGGGACATACTTCTGACTTTCAAGTGAAACGAATTTCAATAATACGAACTATGTGTTTCTGACGTTGCAACTGACAATGAAGCAGTGCAAGAGGCAGCAATGAGCTTGCTCTAACTATAACGCACGAAATTTGTTGAGGTTCAAAGAAATAGAGGAATTGTCCCGTTCGGCTGATGGAGAAGCTGNCTACGANTGATTTTCGTGTGAACTTGTATCGGGTAAGACCCCATTTTTCTCAAGATGTTCATAAAGATCGTGTGATGAGATGGGTTGTTCGATTAATAATCCATAGAACCGGATTAACTTGTGTATTTGCCTGATGTTACGATATTTATCAAACTCTGCGACCATCTTCTTTTCCATTGTTCCCTAGATTGCCGATCTTTCTTTTTAGTATGAGTCCTCANATATCTCCTGGAGTACCGGGTTTATCATGAGGGGCAGTTCAGAACAGTTGTGAGTTATCAAGAATTATCTTCTGACAGGAAAGCAATCTGGAACGATGTTTAGTGATTCGGCATTTGAATATGACTTAGCGATCCTGGGAAATGATCCCATTGGATTGCAGCTTGCAGGAACAGCTCTTGATGAGTTTGTACGTGTCGTATTGATCGCTGAAGAATCCGCATCAGAAAATCAGATGACAGGTTTGAATCGACTTGTTGGTTGCCCGAGGTTTGAATCAGAACATCATGTTATTTGTGAATCACCTCAGGGAAGGCGTTCCGTTTCCGCCAGGTATGTTGTGATCGCAACGGGTTCGAATTTGTTGCGCCCTCGCTGGATGATCGATCATCCTTATGTCGTCTTTGCTCAAGAAGAATCACTACCAGCTGAGTGTGATCGTGTTGCGATTGTGCAAAGAAATTCAATCGATTTTCGAAATCGAAAAGAGAATTGTTCNCGGACAGATCGTCATGGAATGATGCATCTGGATGCAAACATCATTGGGCTGGAAGAAGAGCAGGGGCTGATTCGTATCTATTTGGATCAGGGCGAGTCGACTTTGGTTGATGCGGTTGTTGTTAACTGGAGCGAACAGCTTGGGATGACATCATTTTTGAATTTGCAGGCCGTTGGATTATCTGCTGATGATCACGGTTGTTTATGGTGCAATGGAAATTACGAAACTTGGACTGCTGGCATTTACGCGGTTGGCGATGTTGTCGGTTACCCTTCGCCCAAAGATGGCACCGAAGAGCAGATCGGTTTCATTCTGAACTCAATGACAGCCTCGCGTCAGGTTTTAATTGGGGCGTCGGGGTAGAGTTCACGGAAAAATAAATGAAGAGTGGNATTAAAGGTTCCGCAATTTATTCAACCATCGCTGTGGCATTTGCATTTAGCTGTTTTAGATTGACGCCGGGGACCACCGAGTTCAAGCGAATCCCTTGATATTCTTTTTCGTCTAGCTGAGCATATTCTGCTTGTGTGCTATCACTGCTCTGAAATTTCAATTTCTTTTCATGCGGAATCAGGATCAGCCCTTCGGCAGTGCCTGGGGGATTGATGAACGTCGATTGTTGTGTCTCTGGGTTCCACCAGCCAACAATGTTTACTTCTGAATTGATGAGTAACATTTGACCCAGAAGGTCAATCTTTCGGATTAACTCAACGGGAGATTCTGTACTTTTGAATGTGAGCAAGCCGGGGGAAGAATCAGCCAGATCAAAAACGCAGTTAGTGGCGTCAATCGTTAATTCGAGTGGGTGTTTGTTAGTGGGATAGTCAAAGTCAATGCTCAGTAAAGAATCGGATTGTCTGAGTGTGAGTTGATTGCATCGGATCATCGGAAATTGCTTGCCGGACCGATCTTGTGAGAATTCAAGGAAGTCTCCCGGTCCAATCTTCAGGCAATTGTTAATCTCAATGAATTCAGACGGTCCACCAAGGATGATGGCTGAGCCTGGGGAATAAAACTGACAATTTGAAACGGTCAATCTTCCAGAGATCGCTTCGGTTGAAGAGAGTGACGCCCAGGCGATGGCTCGTGTTGTCTGACCGCTTTGTTGTTCTGTTCTAAACTGACATTGATCTGCTTGAAATGTTTGAGATTTGCAAAACAACAGAGCATCGGGAAGAGGATTGTTAACGGCTTGTTGAGCAGACGCGGGTGCTGGATTCTCGTGCTGGATCGTTACATTATTGAACGACAAGTGTTTTGCAGAAACTACCCAGGCTTGATCCCGAACGAGCACAATGGCATTAGTTTGACTACCCGTTTGTTCGTTGGGGTTTTGTTCGGTCGAAACGGATTCAATTCGTAGCGGGCCAACGACTGAGAGATTCGCTGCCTGATACAATTGCCCGGCGACAAGTTTCATGACGCCTTGTGCATCGGGCGAGGGAAGCGGTATCGCTTGCTCCCATTGGGAGATAGCCGGTGGCTGCTGGTTTTTTGACTGCAAGGGGGCCGAATCTGTTTGGCTGCCTGTGATACTTAATAGGAGTTGATTGAATCCGAGATGAGTCATCTGCTTGCCCATGCCCCACATCATCAGCGACACCAAAACACAGGCTGCCGCCAGCATTGTCATCCGAGGAGAAATCCGTGACGGCTTGGAAATGGGATGTTCAAAATTTTGGACGTAACTGCGAATGAGACTTCCGGAAAATCGCGTTGGTTTCTGATCTGTTAATATCGCCTGGGCAGAGCCGGGGCGTTCGTGCGGATCTTTCCGGGTGAGTTGGTAGATGATTTGAGCAGTTTGAGGATCAATATCTGGAGCGTATTCTCTCACATCAGGAATTGAGCGAGAAACGTGTGATCGTAATTTTAACAGAGAGTCAGCAGAGTACACAGGAGAACGTCCACACGCTAGTTGCCAAAGCAGGCATCCGACAGAGTAAAGATCGGCTTGGTGAGTCCAGCTTCCATCGCGAATCATTTCTGGTGCAAAGTTGTCGTAGCTTTCGTAGGAAAGCGGAACGTGCAGGGTCCAATGAGGGGAGAGCTGTGGTATGACCCCTGCATTTAATAATGTGACTGTTCCTTGTCGGGAAAGAATCAAATTACTGATTCGTAAGTCGCCGTGAACTATTCCAGCAGACTCCAGCATCGCAAGTTGCTTAAGCAGTTGTCCGGTGATAGTTTTTACCATCGCAACAGGAAATCGTCCCCTGCGAATAAGAAGTTCACGAGCAGTCAGGCCTCGAATATGCGAGTGGACAACAAACAGGGAATTGTTTTTCGCGATGTAATCAACAGGGATGACCAAGTCGCTGATTTGCTTTGCTTGTTGTTCGAGCTGATTTCGAAGCAGAGAAAGTTGAGTCAACGTTTCTTCGGCAATGCTTGACGGTTGGCGATATTCATCAATTAAGAATTGTTGTTTAGTTTGAGCATGTTGAGCCAGGTAGCGAACATGAACTGGTTCCTGTTGGATTTTATCGACCAGGAAATAGTCGCCAACTTTGAGGGATTCTTCTTGTCCCTGAGACAGTTGATCTGCCTGGAATGGAGTTAATAATCGTCGCTGTACCAGCGCATCGAGCCAAATGGAATCAAATGTTGGGAGGTCGCGACTTAGCAAACGTACATACGCACGACACCCTGACAGATCCCGCTCGCTTAATGCGGTGAAC
>JAESQE010000119.1 GCA_016765335.1 Planctomycetaceae bacterium | reverse complement strand
GAACGGGTTCGATCCCGAAAAATGTCCCTTCGATAGGATTCTTTTACAAGCTCTTCGATGCTCAGCAGGGAGAACAACTTTACGGTTTAGGCGAAAACTTTCCTTACACAACAGATCCCAGCTTGTGGCCCAGTCTGAAATTAAGCCGCTAAAGTATCACGACACCTGGCAATTTAACTGCTTGGAAAATTCGCTGTGAATGTATCCGGGGTGGCTCATACGATCCCGCTTGAGGGTCGTGTGAGCGCCGTAGGCACCCGAGGTCTAGTCAAACTGCAATCATCATAAAATAGAATTGCGATTAAATCCATACCAACTCCTCGGGTTGCTACCCCTAAAACTCTGCGATAAAAATGAAATTGCAGACTTGCTGATTAAGAGAGTGACCAGCCTTTGCGTGGTTCACGAGTGATATACTGAGTTGCTTCAGGACAGTTCACTGCGATCATGTTTTTACTATCCCATTGGATTTTCTTTCCAACTCGGTAAGCAACATTTCCTAAGTGATTCGCCTCGGTCAGCGGACCCGCATAACTAAACGGACTGCCTGTTGCAGATCCAGTTTTACACGCATTGAGCCATTCCTGATGATGTCCGGGAGAATTCGGAATGAACTCTTCCGGTCGATTGAAATCTTTGAAGTCTGCTTCGGGTAGCAAAATGTGCTTGCCGTAATCGGAAAGAATCATACCGTTGTCGCCAATAAACAGGACGCCGTTATTCCACTGAGGGATTTTTCCTGCTTTCCAAATTTCGGGTTTACTGTCTCCCTGATGCCAAGTCAGTTTGCAGGCAGCCATTTCCTCCCGAGCACCATATTGATAAGTGGCAGACATTGAAGCAGGGGCAATTTCTGGATGCGGTTCTGGCCCATCAGCTTCAATTGTTAATGGTGAGCCCAGCTTTAATGCCCAAAATGGAAGATCGTTCCAGTGGCTGCCCAAATCTGACATCGTTCCATTTCCGAAGTCCCACCAGCGATACCATTTCGGACCAGGAAAATAAGCGGTGTTAAATGGGCGATAAGGAGCAGGGCCAAGCCATAAATCCCAGTTGAGATAATCTGGAGGTGTCATCGATCCGGTTGGTCGCTCGGTGACATTGATGATATCTCCATTTTTTTTCGCATCTTCTGCTGACTGATGCCCCCACGCACGAGAAACCCAGACATGAGCTTCTCGAATTGGGCCAATCGCATTGGACTGAACCAGTTCAACCACTCGGCGGTAGTTAGGCATTCCATGAATTTGAGTTCCCATCTGCGTTGCGACCCCAGCCTTGGCAGCTGCTTCGGTGATTTTGCGGGCTTCGTCAACATTATACGTCAAAGGTTTTTCGCAATAAACATGCTTACCTGCTTTGAGAGCAGGCATTGTTGCGTAGGCGTGAGTATGTTCGCAGGTACTCACGACAACGCCATCGAGGTCGTCTGTTTTGGTGTAGAGTTCACGAAAATCCTCATATTTGCGAGCATTCGGGAAACGCTTGGCTGCACTAGCCAAGTTGTTTCGATTCACATCGCAGATCGCCACAACATTGACATCGGGGTCTTTGGTCATTGTCGCTAAGTTCGATCCACCTCGACCACCCACGCCGATAAATGCCAAATTCAGTTTTCCATTGGGAGAACCAGCCTTCAAAATCGCAGGAGCACCCAGTATCAAAGCTCCTGCCCCAGCTGTTTGTTTAACAAAATCGCGTCGTGTTAAAGAATTTTGCATCGTATACCCTTTGATGGTTAGATCCCCAAGTAGGAGGTGAATTTAGTTATCAATACTCACTGATGTTACTTTGGCAGAAGTAAAAATGGAATGCAATGCCAAAGATTAGCTTCTTAAAAACCGTTTGATTATTAAGGGAACCTCTAATAATTCAAATGGGACACAGACATTCCTGTCTGTTTCGTTTGAGTCTGCCGCAATTCAAGCCAGCCAAGAATGTCTAGCCTCCGCTCGCAATGTCTTTTTGAATTATTAGAGATTCCCTTAACACTTCTTATACGCATTCGCGTATTTGTTTGCGCGTTGTCTGTTCCCTAAGTCCTTGTCAGTACACGGCCACGGGCGATAGCTTCNCGCAAGTATTAATTGAATTTGGTATTAGGTATTAGTTCGCTTAAACTCTTCGGCTCCTGGAAGCACGAAGGGTTTGCGGTATTCGCGTCCTAACAATTTATTGGCCTGGGCATTGTTGATAAATGATTCGCTTTTGTTGTCGATATTCAGCAAACTTCCTAGAACCAGCGGCGTCTTTTTCAGATCAACTCCCTTATCCTGCAAATGCTTCACCATGCGATCAAATGTTCGCGGGACATCTTCGTACACAGACAGTTTTTCTAAAGAAGCAGCAATTTTATCAACAGGCATCGCGCGCCCTGCTCGATACGAAATATTACCCAAGTGGCAAAGTGCAGTCGATTGATGGCCTTCAGTAATATCGGCATTCAAATCTTCTCTGCGACCAGAACGCACTGCGTTGATGAAGTTCACAAAATGGTTTTCAGTTTCGCCTTCAAACTTGTGAACCATTTTTCCATCACGATCAAAAAATGACTCTTCAGCGATGAAACCTTCGGTCCCGTGAATGATCCAGCCGGCTTTGAATTTCTTGGAAAACGGATCTGATTTCAAACCACGTACTTCCTGCATCACTGTTGAACCGTCAAATTCGTGGGCAACAAGTTGCGTGTTGGGCGTTTGCCCTGCATCTTCGTAACCCATGCGACCACCAATACTGAAGACAGAATTTCCGAGACCGGTTAACCCCATAATCATACGGCACACATCAATATAGTGAATATTATTGTTGCCAAGTTCACCGTTGCCCGTGTCCCAATTCCAGTGCCAATCGTAATGCAATTGAGGTCGAGTAAGTTTCGTCATCGGTGCAGGGCCAAGCCACAGGTTGTAGTCGATGTTGGAAGGGACCTCGTACTGACCACGTGAGCCAATCGAACCACGATTCCCGTAAATGATACTGCGTGCAAATTTTACATCGCCCAATTTCCCTTCACGGACAAACTTGGCAGCAGCTTTGAGCGGTCCGCTGGAACGTCTTTGTGTGCCGACTTGACACAACTTGCCGGTCGCTTCGGAAGCCTGGATCATTCGCCGACCTTCGACAATATTGTGGCTGACCGGCTTTTCGACATACACATCTTTGCCAGCTTGCATGGCCCAAATCGCAGCTAACGCATGCCAATGATTGGGGGTTGCAACAGAAACGGTATCAACTGATTTGTCATCAAATACTGTTCGCAGATCTTGCACTGCTTTGGGACGCCAGCCTTGTTGTTTTTCAACAGCATCAGCTCGTTCTTCCGCCAATGTACGATCTGGATCACACACGTAGGCGATTTCGACACCTTTTTGATTGCCGAATTCTCTGGCATGAACTCGTCCACGAATACGACAACCAATCACTGCATGACGAATCGTATCGTTCGCAGAAGTCGTCCCCTTCTCTTCAGCCTGCAAGGGAATTGCATTCGAAGCAGCAGCTGCAACTGCGGTGGCGATCATCGTTTCTTCAAAAAACTGACGACGCGAGATCATAGCAATAACCTTTGCTTTAACAGGTGGGATGCAGTGTAAATGTTTTAAGGGAACCTCTATGAATCCCTTAATTCACACAAACGATGAGGCTGTGTTTAGAAGACCTCTCAAATCTCTCAGTCACAGTATAATCAAAACCTCAACACATGCACATGTACTGGGCCATATTAAGGAGAAATCGAAGGATAAGATGAAATCCTGTTTGCCTCTGTGATGCGTCTTGATTATCTCACTGAGAGTGAACAATCAGGTGATCATCAGGGTGATCCAGGCTGACTTTTCGGATTCTACGGATTAGGTAAAGAAATGCTGTGAGAATAGACGAATACGAGACATAGTGCAGATCATAAAACGGACATGAAAAATCTCTATGCAGCGTCATCACCAATGCTCTTCAATAATTTGTGCACTGGTCGCATTAACTGTATGTTTGTCGGGATGCATGCTGGGGCCAAGCAGCCTACGGCATAGTCGGACAAATTATAATCGGGCTGTCCAAAAAACGGCACGGGAAGAATTGTTGCTCAACCTGGTACGGATGCGATACGACCAATCGGTTGAATTCTTACGAATTCCCAGTATCACAGGACAGTACAGATACGACATGGACCTTGCGGGATCATGGAAAGACGGGAAGACAAATCTACCATCGTTGCTGGGCATGGGAATGCAGTCGAAACCGACGATTGTCTATACACCAGAACAAGATCAGGAATTCAACCGCCGACTAATGGCACCCATTCAGTCGGACACAATCAAACTATTGGCCTCGAAAGGTTGGCGAATAGATCGTGTTCTGATGCTAACTGTTCAAAACATAAACGATGTCGAAAATGCGATCTCAGCAGGTGGTCCGACTCCAAAAGCAAAACCCGTCTTTGAAGAGTTTCAGTATTTTTCAAATCTCATGCGTGAGTTGCAAGTAAATGACCATTCATTTGAAATCGCATTGAAAAAAGTTGTCACCGATGAGGCTGAACAAATCGGCGACCCCATTCCGATTACTCAGATTGATGGCGAAGCACTACTTCTTGCCAGTGAAAAAGGATATGAATTTCATACTTCCGAGGACCAGCAATCAGCGACTCTTTGGAGAAACGAAAAAAAGTCATCGGAAAAGTTTCTACGCTTTGCACAGTCATCTGAAGAGAGTTTCGAAGTGCGGGAAATCTGTAGAATTCTTGAACTGGACCCAGGGTTAAAAGAGTTTCAAATCAAACGCGATCTGGATGGGCAACTGCTACGACCACATAGCCGCAGATATCCATATGGTAAAGTTGCTGACCGAAAAGAATTGATTATCAGCACGCGGTCTCTGAAGGAAACGATGTACTATCTGTCACAGCCCATCGAAGTTCCTCAAGAGCATATCGACAAAGGCATTGTCGAGCAGACAATCAACCCGGCAACAAACTGCCCGTTCGACTGGCAAGATATCTTTAAAGGTTTGTTTCGCGTTCAATCAAGCAAACTGCCCCCTTTGGGTGCCGCGGTGGCAGTTAAACATGACGGGTACTGGTTTTATATCGATGAGAATGACATCGATTCGAAAAGAACATTCAATCTGATGCTGGAATTGTTCAATTTAGAAATCCGAGCCGGTGGCGGTGCACAAATTCCGCTACTGACACTTTGAGATTATCAATGATCTTTGCCCAGACATTCCAGTCATTAAATAGCCGCTAACTCCNGCGTTTACTAACTTCTTGCAGCCAATTGCGTGCGATCAGTTCGTGACCTTGTGGCAGCGGGTGCACGCCGTCCCAGACCCAGTGCTTGGCAGGGGCTTTCTTAATAGCAGCATCGAAAACATCCTGCGTCTTAACATGAACAGCTTTGTAGTCCTGGGCAAGTTGATCGATGACAGGAATCATTCGTTCGACTTGATCTCGCCATTTCTTGAAAGCGTTTGGCTCAGATAACCGTCCCGAAGCAAGCACAAACGGATCGAGCAGAACAAGTCGCAATTTGGGATTGGCATTGAAACTGGCATCCAGAATAAATCGGTAATCAGCTTCCCAGGTTTTCATATCGACGCACCCAGATTCCGACCCACATCGTTGACACCAATGAGGATACTAAGCAGATCGGGTTTCATATCGATCGCGTCTTTCTGCCAACGCTTGCGAAGATCTCCCACTTTATGTCCGCTGATTCCTCGGTTGTAAATATCGAGCTGAGCTTCGGGCATCTCCACACCTAATCGTGAAGCAATCAGATAAACATAACTGTGACCCAGATAGTGATTGCGATCCTTTTCGTTGCGTCCCCAGCTCATATCGGTGATCGAATCTCCCTGAAAAAGCAGGCGACTGCCTTGCTTGAATTCAGGGAGGCGATAGTTGTAGCCTGGAACTTCTTCAGTAGTAATTTCCGGTTCTTTTGCCTGGGCTTCATGTCCCGAACTTATCGCGTAAGCTCCAGCTGCCACGATACTACTTTGAAGGAATTGACGTCGATCTAACATTACGGTTTCCTATTTTTTGTCTTCAATATTGTTACTAATTAATAACCCATGATAACCGTCCGGAATGATGATCGATTTATTGTGGACGATAACTCGACCGGGGTTACCGGGCAGTTCAATTTGTTCGATTAGCTTGGGCTGTGAGATATCCGAAATATCTGCGATGGTGATGATCCCAGTATCTCGATTGGCAATATAAAGCTTGTTTCCAAAAATTGAGGGCTTACCCAGATGTTCCCGTTTTTTGCCAATTCGATACACTTTTTGCTGATCCAGGGGACGACGATCCTGGCGATCAAGCAGCATGTAACCTCCCCGCACTGTAGCTAATGTTTGCTGCTTGTATTCAATTAAACCATTGCTGGCACCAATGCGAAACGGTGTGCTATCCCCGCTGAAGACAGGATGTGGCTTGGCGAGCATATCGAACCAGTGTAGTCCCGAAACATGCCAGAAAACACAAGCATACCGTTCTTCGGCCAAGCCTCGCATCATTTGGTCGCCGTAAAGCAGCCCGTGTCTGGCATCTTTGAGGACTTGCTTGGGGGCTGTTGGGTTGCTGATGTCAACAATGTGAAGATGATTAGCACCAACCTGAACCATCACATACTTTCCGGGGATAGAAACTTCCACCTGTTTGATCGCCTGACCTTTAACTTGATACTTGCCTTGTAAAGCAAGTTGTCCATCATCAGAGATTTCTGCAATGAGCAAGCCATCTGTTCCCGCTGCAATCATCACTTGGTTTTGAGAGACTGCAACATCAGTCACAAACCCTTTGGTCTTCAACTTCGAAACTGTCTGGGCAGCAGGCCAAAGATTGGCAACATGCACTCCGTCACTTCCACAAGCAATGATTGCCCGATCTTTATAGAAATCGACAGCATGAATTTGTCCTACAGAGCTGTAGACTCGAAACCGTTGATCCTCTTTGAGGATTTTCATTGGTTCAATTACTGGCGGAGTTGCAGGTTCTTTGGTAACAGGGTGAGCCATCTGGGGAGCAGCAATGACGTGTAAATCAGTTTCTCCGCCAGCGACATAAATCGAATCGTCAGCCAGATCCAATCCCCCCACATAAGCGTGCAGCTTGCTTGCTTCGTTGTAAGGTAGCTTTCGATGGTTGATGATTACAGGTTGTTTCTTATGAGAAACATCGACAATGAAAATTCCATTATGTGTATCAGCGACAAACACATAATCGTCGACAACAGTGACATCCCACAAATCATTGCCAATGTTGTACAGGCGAGGAAATTTCACGCGCGAGATGAATTGTGGACTCGCAGGATCAGAAATATTGAAGATCTCCAGCCCATGCCCGTTGCCAAATCCTGGATCACCTTCTTGACGTCGCGGCTGTTTTTTAGAATGATGTCCTGTTGCGACATAAAGAAAATCTCCTTGCACATCAACGCCATCTCCGAAACCATCCAGCGGTACACGAGCAGTAATTTTCGGCTGTCGTGGATTCAGAACATCGACAGCGACAACTTCCGAAGTCGCCCAGACTCCCACGTAAAGCCAAGTTCCTCGTGCAACAATTGATTGTGCTTCCCCAGTGCGAATCGTGCTTAAATGAGTCGGTTCAGATGGGATCGATACATCAATTAATTCGACTCCGTAATTACGACAAGCAACGAAAAGCACGTCCCCCGAGATTTCTATTCCGGTTGCAAATTCGATCGTGTCGTAATGAAAAAGAACTTTGGGCTGGCTCGGGTTCTTTACGTTAACCAGATACAATCCATCCTGCCTAGAGGTGATGTAAGCAATCCCGTTATGGGCGAGAATTTGTCGCACACCACCCAAGCCGGAAAGTGTGCCAACAACATGGGGATCTTTCGGGTTGGAAATATCAAGAATCGATAATTTACTGCGACCAATCGCATAAGCAAAATTTCCTTGAATATCCACATCGATACAAGGACCGATGCCAACATCTTTTATCAGGGCAAGTTCTTTGCCATATTGCTGCGATGAGTTTGTTACTTTTTTGTTCTCTGGCGATAACGGCTTGCTGGAAGCAGATAGCTGAGCATGTCGAAAATAAAATGCATAAGTGTGCAGCGCAACAACAGTGAAAAGATAATTTGTTTCTCCAGCATCAATTTTCTTTAAATCAACCGTGGTCAGCATCTTCCAGATATCATCGAGGTTTTCTCGGATCATTTCTGGGTTTTCGCTGAGCATCACCATGTGAAAGCCACCTAATGGAAACCGGACATGTGCCAGCACCGGTAAACCACCCAAATCGAGCATCTTCGGTTGATACGCTTTCCAGGCAACGTTGCATCCATGCAATTGGTCCTCTTCCCAGTTCAGGTCTTCTCGTAATTGTGCCCATTGCTCGTCAGTATGAAACTTTTCATAGAATGGGCCGGGGAAATCACGTTCCATTTGCATTTCAGCAGATTGCGTCAGCAAGCCCTTTAAAACCGACTTACGTTTCTCATCTTTTTGCAGTTGATAGAACGCATTAACACGTAATGCATTCTGATTGGCATAAATGGGGTGACCATTAATTTTTACATGCGGCCCCGGATGCATATTCTTCCAGCGAATCCCTTCTTTTTCTGACAAGAACTTTTCAAAGACTTCTAGCCAATCCTCATCACCAGTTCCCTGATACAATGCAAGAACTGCTGGAAGTAAAATGGATGCGTGGTCGGAATTGTAACCAGTCCAGGAAAATCCAACATGAGCCTGAGTAACGCCATCTGCTTGTTTGATCGACCAGCCGTTCTTTTCCAGTCGTTGCCCTACTTTCCCCAGCGATTCACGAATCCACTGTTTGTCTTTTTCACTGGCTAATGAGGAACGAGAGTAGAGAGCCAGGCTGATAATATAAGTTGTATGCTGATCCATCGAGGAATCATCAAAGTAAGCCGTCGCATCATCTGGATGAGGACCACGAGGGACAAGTCCGACCAATGCTGGCTTGTTCGGCTTCGGATGTTTTTCAGGCAGCGAACCGATAAACTTTAAGGCCTGAAATGTATTGGAAATCTCTGCTTTGAGGAACGGATCTGGACGAGCTTCGTAAGCATCCAATAACGCAACTAGTAAATGCCCACAGTGCAGCGCCGTATCAGCAATTCGCGAGCCGTACCCCCACGGCTTGGGCAGATCTTTTTTTACATCCTCAGGAGAAGTCCAGCTTTTTCTGGTTGATAACCGCGAACCATAAAGCACGTGTGTTTCGGAGTGCTGGAAGTCTTGCAGGTATTTCTCGGCCAAATCAAATACGTGTGAAACAAGCTCTCGTTCAGTGAACGGCAATGCTTCTGACTGATCTTTATCAACAGGCTTTCCAATGGCCTGATTAACCAGCATGCCTAGCACTACAAGACTAACAGACAATTTCACCAGATAGTAATTAAACACGTATAACTCCTGATCGAGACATTAATAATTCAAGG
>JAESQE010000118.1 GCA_016765335.1 Planctomycetaceae bacterium | reverse complement strand
AGAAGCAAAGGTAGATGCTCCTTTGCTCGGAGTTGGAAACGGGGGATTTTCCTTACGACGTGTTTCCTCTTCAATTAAAGTTCTTTCCAGTTGGCGATTAATTGAACCTTTTCCAAGAGGAATTCGAAGCTTCCTGAAGCAATTTGTTTCTGGAAAGCTGTTGAGCAATCGCTTTTGTAGTGCCGCACACAAATTAAAGATAAACGAGGATCGTTTTTGGAGCGAGGTAGTGCCGGTGCGGTTTCCGTGGTTTCAGATCCCTTCTCCTTTCGAGGCCGTTTCATTTGCCTTCGAAGTAAATCCGCGAAAATGCTTTGAATTAAACGGTAGCGAACTACCTTTTGGTTGCCATGCATGGGAAAAGTACGACCCCGATTTCTGGACCAATTTCATTTCAGATCAATACCACACTTTGGGCAATACCGGTTCGTAAAGTTCTCAATTACGCAGCCTGGCTCAGCGCCAGCAAGTTGAACAACCAACTCTATATTGCTTGTCAACTTAGCAAATGAATCAGTTTTACACAAAATGCTTAAAAAGATTCTTATCATTGGAGATTTGTTTGGCTTTCCAAAGGGGTATGCCGCAACAAATTATGTCACTTTGCTTGCCAAGGGGGTTTTGCACCATTCTATTGACGTCAAGGTGATCGTCACAACCCATACCGACTATGGTCATACTCCTCTAAATACACAATCGAAGGGAGTACATGAAGGGATCAAGTTTGAATACACAACCGGCTCTCCTTCACCACACACTCCTTCCCGAATATGGAGAACACGAATTGGATCAAGGATACGTCATTATTTCCCAATAATTCGATTATTGAAATGCCTAATCATTGCTCGCGTGAAGGGGGGACGACATGTCCTGTTCTACAGTAGAAATTATGATCTCTGGAAAACACTTCGCAAGTTGACTAAGCATCTGGGCATGAAGCTAATTCCAATTTTAGTGGAATGGACCCCTGCAATTCCGAATCGTGATCAACTTAAAGTTAAAAAAGAGCTGCAATTTTATGAAGCAGCATTCAAGCAATCAGATGGAATCGTTCTCATCTCCGATTTTCTTATTGAGAAAATGCATTCTTATACATGCTCTTCTCCCCCATTTATTAAGATTCCCATACTATGCCGTGCCGGCATGCGATCTTTCCAGATTGACCAGGAACAGATCGCATCGTCGTTGACTAAATCCTCTAGCTATATTGTCTACTGCGCAGATCATAATGGTTATAAGTCCGACACAGTTTCTGTCATCAACTCTTTTGCAGAAGCTCAAGTAGATGGTCTTCAACTGAAACTAATCGGAAAATGCAGCCCGAAAACAAACAAAGAGCTTACAGAAATTATTACGAATCTTGGAATTAGTGATCGGGTTCACATTTACCCTGAATACATTGAAACAGAGCAATTGAAACGTATTTATTCTGATGCTGAACTACTGTTGCTGCCTATGGAGAAAAGTGACCGTAACTTCGCAAGGTTCCCAAGCAAGCTTGCCGACTATTTACTCAGTGGCACAGCAGTGCTTTGCCACAGGGTTGGTGAAGTCACTAATTACTTGGAAGATAATAAAAATGTCTATTTCTGTGACCACTGGAGCGAAAAAGAGTTTGGTCGCAGGATTCATACTTCAATACATGACCCAAATCGTGAAAACATTGGCCAGTCCGGTCTTTGTATAGCAACAAGAGAGTTTGATTGTTCTCATGTTGTGGCTAATCTTGTTCACTTTTTGAACTCACTTGATCCACAAGTGCCTTAAGTGAACCATTGACAACTCATGCCCCCCTGTGTAATTATGAGACTTGCATTCGTTACGTCTGAATATCCGACAGAGTCATCCATGAGTGGTGGTCTTGCGAGCTATCTTGGGCGATTGTGTTCATACCTCGCAAATCAAGGTCATGATATTCATGTTTTTACAAGGTCTTCGGAAGAAGGGATTGTGACTTCCTCATCCGTGAATGTTCACCGGGTTGTGCCATGGTGGAGTGAATCTCGGCGTTTTGATCGGTTTGATCCTGCTGTTCCCAGAATGCTTTATTCCCCATACCAGGACATTAAAGCTGCCTGGTCGCTTTCTTGTGCAGTTCGCAATGCTCATGATGAGAAGCCTTTTGATATGGTACAACTTTCTAATGTCATGGGAACAGGGTTGTTTTTTCGAAAGAGCAGTATTCCTTTAGTGATGCGATTGTCGAGTTTCAAGCCGGATTGTGTGGCTGCAAATGGTGGTGCGGATTCGCTGGCAGAGCGTGTCCGTATGAGAATTGAACGAAGAAGTGTCAGGCAGCAAAAACACTTGTTTGCACCAAGCTTTCTGGTGGCTGAACGAGTCGAAAGTTTCTACCGCACAAATAAGCTTTCTGTTATAGAGACACCATTTTTCAAAGAAGATATTAAAAACGATCCCAGTATTTTATCTCAGAAATGTGGCAACAAGCCATATTTACTGTTCTTCGGTCGTTTGTCTCGACTCAAAGGTGTTCATCTTTTGGCAGATGCACTACCAGACTTGATGAACTCCATTCCAGAAATGGAAGCAGTCTTTATTGGAGCAGACAGTAATACTGCTCCAGGGGGGGGGCAGTATGAAAAATTATATCTTAGAAAAGTCATCCAACTTTCGAGACCGAGTGCATATATTGCCGCAGTTGCCGCACAGTCAATTATATCCATTTATTCGAGATGCACATTGCGTAGCACTGCCGTCTCTTATGGACAACCTACCTAATGCGGCATTAGAGTCAATGTCTTTTGGACGTGTAGTTGTTGGTACTTATGGTGCCAGCTACGACCAACTACTTGATAATGGAATCTCTGGATTTCTGATTAATCCTGATTCCGCAGAGCTATCAACAGTTCTCCGAAAAATCTGGCAGATGGACAATCACCAACGCATTCAAATTGGTGAATGTGCAAAAAAACGTATTGAACTCATGCATCCTCGTTTTTTAGCAGAAGAACTATTGCATTACTATCGCGAAGTGATTTCAGCAAGAAGGGAAAATCGGTTAGTCTTTCAGACATCCACGGCTGGTAACAATGAGAATAGCATTTGTAACTCCTGAATATACTTCCGAGGAATCGTACAGCGGGGGGCTGGCGAATTATCTTGGGCGGATGGCTACGGCATTGGCGGAGCAAGGACATGATGTGCATGTCTTTACGAAGTCGTTTGCCGGGAACGAAGTGATTGATTATCGCGGCGTGAAGGTGCATCGTGTGATTCCGTTGTGGGATCTCAAAATGAGAATTGATCGCATTGATCGACTCACGCCACGTTCCTTGTATGCACCGTATCAGGATTTGAAAGCGGCATGGAGTTTGTGGAAACGCTGGAAGCAGGCTCATCGAGAACAGCCATTTGATGTCGTTCAAGTCGCGAATGTACTAGCCGTGGGATTGTTTTTTCGTTATGCAAAGAATGACCCTGTCGTCACACGCCTTTCCAGCTACCGCCCCGCCTGGGATGTGGCAGCTGGCGTTCAAATGAATCGCTCGGTTCGTACTCGTTGGTGGATGGAAAAGGTAGCCATCAAAGGAACCAAACATATTTATTCGCCGACTCATTTTGTCGCCCAATTGACACAAGAGAATTACAACGTTCCCAATGTCAACGTCATCGAAACACCGTTCTTCCTGGAAGAAGAGACAGCTGACGTTACAGAATACGAGAATCACTGCAAAGGGAAAGATTACATCCTGTTCTTTGGTCGCATGACTCAAATGAAAGGTGTCGATTTGCTGGCTGAGGCGCTGCCGGGCTTGATGAAGCGGTTTCCGAATATGCACGCAGTTTTCGTGGGTGGTCAGGCAGTCGCAAAGAATGGCGGACGAATGCATGATTACATTCGAGAACAGACCGATGCCTATTCAGATCGCGTCACGGTGCTGGATTCGATGCGACACGATAAACTTTACCCCATTATTAAAAATGCAAAAGTAGTTGCCATCCCCTCACTGATCGACAATTTACCCAACACCTGCTTGGAATCGATGGCGTTGGGGCGAGTCGTCGTTGCAACAACCGGCACTTGCTTTGAACAACTGATTAAAGACGGAGAATCTGGCATCTTCGTTGAACCGAACAATGTCGAGAGCCTGAGCAATGGCCTTGCACGTGCCTGGCAGCTTTCGCAGGACCAACAAAAACAAATCGGAAGCAACGCGATCAACCGCATCAAACAACTCCATCCAATAACCAAAGTGCCGGAGCTTTTGGAGTATTTTGAAATGACTAAAGACTTTAAGAAGAGAATAGTTGATTGAAAATGTTTTCATTAAAAACTATCGGTAGAATTCGGAGTTGCTTGCAAAAAGAAAGATTGTGGATTTTTATCACACTGTTTTTAGTTGTGAATACTGCATTTGCTTGCCGTAAGTTGAGAGATGTCACCCATTTTTCAAGAGATTTATCATTTAAATCTCAAGCCATTCGTTTTATAAAAAAGGATGGTGCCAAAGCGGAGTGGTGCTTTTTAGGTTCAAGCTTGACTTTTACTGGAATTGATCCAAATGAATTCAATTATAGATCTATCAACCTTGCTGGTGAATCTTATAACCTTGATATTTGCATGGAACTTTTTGATCTATACAAAAAGGACCTCAGTAACCTTAAGATTGTTGTCGCTGAAGCATCACTAGTGACATTGTATAAGGATACTATAGTAAGCAGGAGTAATAAGAATCAGCTTGAGATATTTTTTGACTGGGGACTAACATCTCAAAAGCTTATGGCACCATTACGCACATCAAAGATTCGCATGAGTGAGGTACTGATGCCAGTCATGCGAGATCCCGTTCATGCTCTTCTATTTCCCACTTCTAATTCGAAACGTTTATCGAATAAGTATCCTTACTTTCTCCACACTCGGCCTGGTTATGTTGCCCTGAAGATTCGGACTGAAAAGGATATATTTCCGGTTATCAATGAAGGGGAGTTGTTAAAAGATCCCTATCGAAAAACAAAAGAAGAGTGGTGCAATAGACAAATTAGTTCTTTGAGGAAAATTAAAAACAGTTGCCAAAAATCCGGGGTTCAATTTGCTATCGTTCTTCCACCAATTCATTCATCTGCGAGAGACACTGAAGACTATGCACAATACAGGAAAGCGATGTCCGGTCTTCTCACAACAGAGGATATTGACGAACTTCATGTATATGACTGCTCGCATCTTATTCCTGATGAACATTTCCGTGATCTATATCACATTGATTCTGTTGGATCAAAGAAATACTCCAAGTCTGTACACCGCTTCTTTAGCAGGATTTGTGACTAAATAGATTATGCTTTTTAACTCACTAGAATTCATTCTGTTCTTCATCGTTGTGTATGGACTTTATATTGTCCTGAAGCATCGGTACCAGAACGTGTTGCTACTGCTTGCCAGCTACTTTTTCTATGGCTGGTGGGACTGGCGATTTCTATCGTTGATTGCAGCATCTACGATAATTGATTACACGTGTGGATTGAAAATTGCAGCTGAAACGGATCGCTGGCGGCGAAGGCTTTGGTTAACAGTCAGTGTTATTTCGAACCTGGGGATTTTGGGGTTCTTTAAGTATTTCAATTTCTTTGCAGAGAACTTAGATCGTGTACTCGGTCCGATTGGACTCAGCGCAGACTGGGCAGTGGTCACCATTTTGCTTCCCATGGGGATCAGTTTTTACACATTCCAGACGATGAGCTACACGATCGACATTTATCGTGGAAGCCTGAAACCAACAAAGAACTTTCTGACCTTTGCTGTGTTTGTTTCCTATTTTCCTCAACTGGTTGCAGGACCCATTGAACGAGCCAAGAAACTTCTGCCTCAGATTGAACAGCCTCGAAACATTCGGTATCAGCAAATTCGTGATGGCTTTCGATTAATTCTGCTTGGTTATGTTTTGAAGCTGGTCATCGCAGAAAACATGGCACCGTTCACAAAAGCACTGTTCAATTCTCCTGAAGATTTTCACGGATTGAATGTACTTTTGGGACTTTATGCAGCCGCGTTCCAGATTTATGGTGACTTCGCAGGATACACAAATATCGCACGAGGAATCTCTAAGTTGATGGGCATCGAGTTGATGCGGAATTTCAATCAGCCCTATTTTGCAGTCAGCCCCAGTGATTTCTGGGGGCGTTGGCATATCAGTTTAAGTACCTGGCTTCGCGATTACCTTTACATTCCGTTAGGAGGCAATCGTGGCGGCAAAGCGATGATGTATCGCAACTTGATGATCACGATGGTGCTGGGAGGATTATGGCACGGAGCCGCATTGACATTCCTGGCGTGGGGACTCTTCCATGGAACGATTCTTATTTTATATCGACAGTTTGAAGTTCCGGTATCTGCGATGATTCGAAAATTGAAACTTCCCGATTTAGTCTTACACGCAGCCGCTGTGATCTTCTTCTTTCATATCACCTGCTTCGGCTGGCTACTGTTTTTCTCTCAGCGGCTCATTCATGTTAAAGTTCTCTGTTTGAATCTATTTAAACACGTTGAACCAATAGACGTAACTTTAGCTTTAACCGTGTTACTGTTTGGCGGGCTGGTTGTAGTACTGGATACCATGCGAGAGCGTCATGCGACTGATGAGGAACCGTTGCTGGCAACCAGGTCCGCTCGGCTTGCCAGCTATTGTGCAGCGATTGCGATACTGATGTTATTCGGCGTCTTTCGAAGTTCGGAGTTCATCTATTTTCAGTTCTAAATACATAAGCCAATGGCGAACATTGGGCAAAGCGGAATTCAGATGGCAGTTCCTATTGGTACTCTCATTAATGATCACCGCAACAGCAGGTGAATTCACCCTACGACAATTCTGGGCCGCCCGTCCAAAACAGTCCTTCAGAACTGTAGCAGTCGAACGAATTAAACAAGGCCCTGTGGATGTCTTCTTTGTCGGCTCGTCACACATTTACACCGGGGTTGATCCATCTTGTTTTCCATATTCGGTTGTTAACCTGGCTGACAGCGCACTGAACTATCAAATGGCAGAGGTACTTTGCAGAAAATATTGGGACCAAGTCTCTCAAGCAAAGTTGGTTGTCATCGAACTTGATGCCGTCCCGGTTTATATCGACACAATCGAACGATATAAAGGCGATTATCGCAAGCTCAACGAATGGGGACTATCAGCACACGAATTGCCAATATCAACATATGATATGATCCGGGGAACAATGATTGAAAACTTCACAAACACACGAAAGAATAGAATTAGAATACATAAACCAAATACACAACTAATGCAAGAAGGAGTACCAGGGCCAGGATTCAGTATCAGAAACGGGCATATCGATACAACCTGCATTAAAGAATTCTTTTCTGGAATAGAAACAAATTTCCAAGTGTTGACAATTCATAATAATTTGAATTGCNTGGAGCGATTAGTAACAGACTTAGTAGAAGTAGGAGTAAATGTTAAAGTGCTCAGGCCACCTTTCCATAATTCATATTGGAATAATCCAAAAGGCATTGAACGAAATATAATTAGCGATCGTGCACTGGAAAGGTTATTGCAAATACCGGGTATCATGGCGTCTGATGTGATTGATTTACGATACTTGTTTCAAAATGAGAATAAGTGTTTTATTGACCCACATCACGTTTCGGCACTAGGGTCAAGGCGACTTAGCAAGAGACTTGCACAAATCATTGACCTCGATAAAAACACCAATTCAAAAGACGCAACAAATTACTCACCCCCCCCCAAAATAATTGAATTTCAAAAATGAATCCACCTAGAATAACCTGGAGGCTGTCATTTCGACCCTTGTGATAACTTACAGTTCGGGTCAATTAGGAAATCGCTTATTGACTCATTGCAATGTCCTTGCCTATGCCATCGAGCATGGTCACGGGCTGGTAAATTTGGGGATTACTGAGTATCGATACTTATTTGCAAGATATCGCTATTCGACCTATGTGTCCTATCCGTGGAGGATACCTGGCATCCCAAAGCTGGCATTTACAATAGACGAACGAACTCGACGAATTTTGTTGAAAGCTTCAGCAAATGGTCGATGGGGAGAACGTTTAGGGCATATAACTCTCAATGCTTATCAACCGGGTTCACTGACAGAGGAAAGTTCTACTGAAACAATTCGAAAGTCCAATATTTGTTTACTTTCTGGATTAAAGTTCCAGCACCCACTTCTTGTTGAAAAGCATAATGAGAAGATCAGAGAATTAATGAAGTTTTCTGGAAACATTAACAACCGTTCTAATCCAGAATACCGGTCTGGTCTAGATAAGGATTCTTTATTGATTGCATGCCATATTCGCCAGGGTGATTATGANCAATGGAGAAAAGNTGAATTCTATTTTAGTAGCGAAGCATATGTTAAAACATTGACAACATTATCAAAGAAACTGGATAAGCAATGTCGATTTTTAATTTTCTCAAACGCTCCACAAGACCCGGATATTTTCTCTGAACTAGATTGTATATTTTCCAATGGGTCTATTGAAGATGATTTAACCAGAATGATGCACTGTGATCTGATACTTGGCCCCCCCAGCACCTTTTCATTATGGGCATCCTTTGCTGGTGCTGTGCCACTAGCCTTTCTTCGTCAATGTTTTGTCTGTCCAGATCTTCATGACTTCCGAGTAAGAAAGGATCTGCAATATGAATACTGATCAATCCATTTCGTTACTAATCCCGGCATTTAATGCAGAAAGCTCAATCGGAGACTTATTGAATGATGCCATTCATCAAACGGTGCCATTTGGTGAAATCATAGTATTTAATGATTGCTCTACAGATCAGACAAGTTCCATTTGCAAAGCTGCCGGTGTTAAAATAATTNACGCTGATAAGAATTCTGGGGTTTCTTTTGCGAGACAAAAATTACTCATGGAGTCTACTTGCCATTATATTCACTTTCACGATGCAGACGACCGAATGGATCGAAATTATGTTAAGAAAATGCAACTCCTTTGCTCTACCGGACGTGTTGTAGTATGCGACATGAATGAGTTCCTGCAAAACGGGAAGGTCAGGAAAAGAACACACAAGGAGCTAAGCTCCTCTGTGGATATAATTGACTATGTAATTGATAATTTCATCCACCTCAACGCAATGGTTCTGGACCGTGAGATTGCTCGAATTGCCGGATTTGACGAGTCATTCAGAACGAATGGAGATCGTCTTTTTCTTTACTCTGTCGCCGCACAGATTCCAGAATTCATCCATCTACCAGATGTATTATGCTCAAGATGCGTGAATGATACTTCTTTACTCGCACGTACTTCAAATAATGTAATTATTCAGAACTTTATTCGTGCAGCTGAAATTGCCATTGATCTATTTCCAGTCAAAAACCATTTAACAATCGGAAAATACTGCCTTTTTTACGCATGGAAAGAATTTACTCAAGGAAATGACGCCATGGCTTCCGAATGCTTGCGGGTTGCAAGACTTTGCGGAGTACGGCATATTCCAGACCAGGGATGGAAGTTAAGGTTGACGAGTCGAATATTAGGGATACACCAGACGATGAAGCTACGCCGCCTTTGGTTCAATTTGCACTAAAAAAAAACCTTGGGAAGTTAAAGGCCGACGTTATGCCGCCAGACACGTATGCTAAAGTTAGTATTCTCATCCCGTGCTATAACACGGAAAAGTTCGTTGCCGAGGCGATTGAGAGTGCGCTTGGTCAGACGCATTCTCATGTGGAGGTAATTGTTGTTGATGATGGATCTACGNATAACAGCGTTGAAGTGCTGAAGTCGTTTGGAGATCGAATTATTTATGAGGCTGCCTCTAACCAGGGAGCTTGCATTGCCAGAAACCGTGCCTTCGAACTAAGTAGCGGCGACTATATTCAATTCCTCGATGCTGATGATAAACTTGATCCTCGCAAACTGGAATTGCAACTTCCGCTGTTGATGAATGATCAAGCAGATATGGTGCTTTGTGCCATGGGATTGTTTGGTGACCATAAAGGTGCTCGTCCAGAAAAACGACTGCACCCAGTCCCAACCGGAGACCCATCCTATATTTCTGGGAATA